>CAYXMX010000001.1:0-133759 GCA_964466265.1 uncultured bacterium
CCTCCAAAATTAATTATAAATACAAATACTGTGCAATAGACATTTTATGGGAAAAATAATTATTTTTTACTAATCCAACCCCTCTATCCATTAATTTTTATGGACCTTTGTTCCGTCAGTAGTATCTTCGATTACCCACCCCTTTTCTTTAATAGTATTTCGTATTTCATCTGCAGTATTCCATTGTTTATCCTTCCGAGCCTCTTCTCGCAAGGCAATTAATTGTAAAATCTCATCAGGAGCTCCGTCTTGATGGATAAAAAATGAAAAAACTTTGTCTGCTATTTCTAAAAATGCGACTGCTTCCTCAGCCTCCACCAGCGATAATAATCCATCATCTAGTTTTTTATTAATGGCTTTTATAAAAGAAAATAAAATTCCTAACGCTTTCGGTGTATTTAAATCATCCTCTAGTGCATTTATAAATGGCTCATATTCGTCAGGTAGTTTGCCCGCACTTAATTGTAAAGATAATAACCTGCTATACACATCGTTTATTCGTTGAATTGCCTTTTTAGCTTCTATAAGTCTTAATTCAGAAAATGATAATTTAGTACGATAGTGACTGCTGATTAAAGCATACCGAACCGCTTCAGGAGAATGTCCTTTTTCAATCAGCTTTGGAACCGTTAAAATATTTCCAAGGGATTTACTCATTTTTTCATCTTCTATGTTGAGGTGTTCACTGTGAAGCCAAATATTGACAAATGGGCTGCCATAGGAACAACAACTTTGGGCAATTTCATTTTCATGGTGAGGAAAAATATTATCAACCCCTCCACAATGAATGTCAAAATGACTCCCCAAATATTTTATAGACATCGCAGAACATTCCATATGCCACCCCGGTCGTCCTTTTCCCCAAGGAGACTCCCAATAATTATCACCATCTTCTTCCTTCCAACTTTTCCATAGAGCAAAATCCTGCGGATTATCCTTAGTATACTCATCAGATGTTACCCGGTCAGTTTGGATTTGACTTTCCATATCCAATTTTGCCAACTGACCATAATCGGAGTATGTTTTTATTGAAAAAAATACTGATCCGTCGTCCGTTCGATAAGCATGGCCATTTTCCATCAATCGACTGATCATTTCAATCATTTCTTTTATGTGCCCGGTGGCAGTCGGGAAATGAGTGGCAGGAAGAATTTTCAGGGTGGCCATATCTGCCATAAATTCTGATGTACAGGCTTCTGTTAATTGATTCAGACTGATTCCTTTTTCATTGGCCTTATTAATTGTTTTATCATCCACGTCAGTAATATTCATGATGTGATTTACTTCAAACCCTGCCAGAATTAAAACGCGTTTTAAAACGTCTTCAAATAAAAACGTTCTGAAATTCCCTATATGAGCTCGACTATAAACGGTCGGGCCACAGGTATAAAGTCCCACATTCCCCTGGTGAATTGGGATGAATCTTTCCTTTTTATGAGTCAATGAATTATAAAACTTTATCTTCATACTTCATTAAATGACTGTGTAATGATTTCTTGAATCAACTGATCAAAAGACATCCCTCCTGCGGAAGCAGATTTGGGTAAAAGACTGGTTTCTGTCATTCCTGGTAATGTGTTGACTTCTAAAAACCAGCATTGATTATTTTCATCCAATCGGAAGTCTACCCGGCCATAATGTCTGCATTTTAATAGTTTAAATATTTTAAGCGATTTTTTCTGTATTTTTTCCGTCAAGTCCTTGGGAAGATCGGCCGGACAAATATACTTCGTCAATCCCTTTGTATACTTGCACTCATAATCATAAACAGAATGGGTTGGTTGAATTTCGACTATCGGTAAAACATCATTTCCTACAATTGATACAGTCAATTCTTTTCCACCGATATAATCTTCGATTAATATTTCATCATCGTAATGAAAAGCCAACTTCATTGCATCTTTTAACTTACTTTCTTTTTTCACTATGGTCAGACCGATAGTGCTTCCTTCACTATTAGGTTTTACGACACAGGGATAGGTTATCTTGGGTAAAGAATCAATATCGTCTTTCCTCAATTGAGACCATTTTGGTGTACGAATACCGATGTCCTTCACTAACAGTTTACTGATATGTTTATCCATACACATGGCAGATGATAAAGCATCCGATCCCGAGTAGCGAATACCCAAACTTTCTAACATTCCCTGAATTCGACCATTCTCTCCCATACCTCCGTGAAGTGCAATTAGAACTAAGTCCGCCTTGCGAAGTACATCTAAGTGTCGAATAATTTCATGATTAAAGTGAATTGGTAAGGTAGAATACCCAAGGTTTTTGCATGCTCTCTGCATGGCTCGACCAGTACTGAGAGAAACATCGTGTTCTGACGAAGGGCCTCCCATTAATATGACAATTGTTGGTTTCATGACCCTAATAATTCAGCGCCTGCTAATAAATCGTTTACTATATGTGTTGGATTTAAATTTTTAATATTCTCTAAAGTTTCAGAACCTTTACCCGTCAATACGAGCATCGTTTCTATCCCTAATTTAGCACCGGCCTCAATATCACTTCCAGTGTCACCGATCATTAAACACTCATGAATATTAATTTTAAAATCCTTTGCAGCTTTTTCAAACATCCCCGTCATCGGTTTGCGATTATGAGTAGCCACATCCGGATGGTCAGGGCAAACATATATATCCAACAGGTGCAAATGATTATCTTTAAACTCTTTTTTAATAAATTGGTGAATTTCATCTAACTTATCAGGCTGAATAATTCCACGTCCAATTCCAGATTGGTTGGTCACAATACAAAATCCATTGCAAATATCAGACAGTTTTACTAATGCCTTAATTGTGTAAGGATAGAACGAGAATTGTTTGATATTGGCAATATATCCCGGATCTGGATTTAGTGTGCCATCTCTGTCCAGGAAAATAATATCATATATTTTCATGATGGTACATCAATAGATTTAATTTCACTAAAATGAATGGAACTTTGAATAAAAAATATAAAACCGATACAAACCAAAGGAATGAACCCAATTGCATGAATAATCACCGAAAAAGCCTGGGATTCAGCAAGGCCTTTATTAAAGAAATTGATTAAAACGTATACTGCAGCTGCATGGTAAGTTCCAACGAATCCAGGCGCAGATGGAATGGATATAGCCAGAGTAGTGGCTATTAGAATCACGCAGGTCTCCAGCCAAGAAATATCAATGTGGGTTGCTAATACAACTAAATATGTATATACAAAATACATAAACCAAATTGAGATGGTATATATAATGATCCCTCCTGTATGTTTTGTTTTTCGGATAGAAGTTAATCCTTCAAAAATATTATTCAAAATTCCCAGTACTTTTTGACTTGTTTTACTTTGAAAAATTTTCAGATGGATCACTTTTTCATGCAAATCAGAGTGACTTTCTCCCAACCAGAGAATAAAAACCATACCACCAAGAGTCAAAAAGACTAATCCGAATATCACATAATTGCTCCACTCCATCATTGGGGATAAAAACGCAACCATAATCATTAATAATACCAGTCCAATCAAGTCCAAAAGTCTCTCTAGTAATATGGTCCCAAAGGCAGCTGATGAGGAAATCTTCCGAGTCTGGGAGATGGCAAAAGCTCGTAATAATTCACCTAGCCGAAAGGGCAACACACCATTCCCAAAATACCCGATCATGGTTGATTTAAAGAGAGGATTCAATGAAAAATCTTCTAAAGGCAATAATATTAGTTTCCATCTCAAAGCCCTTACGAATACACTGGCTACCATGATAATGATTGCTAAAACAATATACGTCAAATCAGTGCTGACCAAATGGGTTTTTAGCTGTTGGAGATCAACGCCCTGAAATGCATACCATAATCCTCCAATGCTAATAATAAAACCAACAATAAATTTGATTATTCTATTCACGCAAATCTATCACCTCTCCTGCCTCAAGTCCAAATTGATCAATTGACAGCTCCTCTGTGAGTATTTTCCAGTTATCGATAACTAATTTTATCCAGTTGTCTTGATCGTAATCAATTTTTATCTGATGTAATCGCCAATTATGACTGGTTAAATCTAATGTTCCGCTTATTTCCAAATCTTTAAGAAGGAAATCAACTGATATATACCCATTATTGTTCTGTCGGTTCAATATAGTTATTCCATCGATATTTCCTGATAATAACGAAAAAACATCTCGTTCATTATCTAATCTCTTATCGATAATTAATTGATTAGACTGTTTGTTCCATGTTTTAATAATTTGACCAGAAACAAAAATATCCTGAACACTTGATCTGATTAAATAGGTAGTATTATCCATGAATGAAATGGAAATATCAGAGTAATAGGACTCGCCATATTGGTATTGAATTAAGTTAACATTTACCATTTTATATTGAAAAAACTCAAGACCCGCTTTTAAAGAATCAAGATCGCTCCTGGGAGTTGCTGAAAAATGAATAGAGAACAAAAGCCCAAACAGGGCCAAACGACATTTCATTTTCTACTCATCTAAATGTAGTAAATATGTTTCATCAACCAGGACTTCCCGAGCTTTACTCCCAGTAAAGGGACCTACAACCCTTATTTGCTCCATTTGATCTATTAACCTTGCTGCTCGTGAATATCCCACTTTTAGACGTCTCTGAATGAGCGAGATGGATCCTTGTTGGTGTGTAACGACTAAATGAATGGCTTCATTTAAGAGTTCATCCTGATCATTATCATTTCCGTTGCCACCAATTCCTTCACTTAGTTGGCCCTCACGAATACTTGGGAGAATTAATTCAGACGCCTTCGGCTGCTGGCGAACATGTTCCATGAGCGCCTCAATTTCATCCAACGTAATAAAAGCATTGTGCATTCGAACAGGATCTGATGATCCGGAACCCAGATAAAGCATATCTCCTCTGCCAATTAATTTTTCTGCACCAGGACCGTCGATTATGGTTCTGGAATCTATTTTGCTGGCAACCTGAAATGCAATTCTCGAAGGGAAATTTGCTTTAATCAATCCAGTGATAACATCAACGGAAGGACGTTGAGTGGCAATGACTAAATGAATGCCAACGGCCCGGGAAAGTTGAGCCAGACGAGCAATGGGTGCTTCCACCTCTCTTGCATTCAGCATCATTAAATCAGCTAACTCATCGACCACAACAACAATGTAGGGCATGATGGATTCGCCTTGATCGGTCATCTTTTTATTATATTCGCCAATATTTCGCACCACCGCATCTGCCAGAACATCATAACGCCTACCCATTTCACGTTCCACAGCCCGAAAGGCATATACTGCATTATCAGCAGAAGTCATAATCGGTTCATCAATGTCTTCCATACCAAGTAAATGATAATCCTCTAACGATCGATACAAGGACATTTCAACTTTTTTGGGGTCAATAACTACAAACTTTAACTCATCCGGCGTTGCCCGGTATAACAAACTACAAATAATGGTATTCAGGCAGACAGACTTACCGGATCCTGTTGTACCGGCAATGAGCAAATGAGGCATTTTGGCCAAATCTAACGTAGCAATTTCACCGGAAGTATTTTTACCAATAGCCAATGTTAACTTTGAATCTGCCTTAACGAATTTTTCGGAATTCACAACCGACTTAAAAAACACTGTGGCTGGATTTCGATTCGGTATTTCTATTCCCACAGACGACTTGCCTGGAATGGGTGCAATCACCCGAACCCTGCTGGCTTCCATCACCCGGGCTAAATCATCGGATAACTGAACAAATTTATTCACCCTGACACCCTCATCCGGTTCAACTTCAAATAAAGTAATGACAGGCCCCGGGCTTACATTGACCACCTTTCCTCGAACACCAAACGTGAGAAGAGATTGGGTTAAAAATTCTGCTCGATCTACTAATTCATCTCTGCTCATCCCATCTGAAATATTCACGGGCGTTGCTAATATATCAGAAGAAGGAAGCTGATATTTCCTTTTCGGCTGGTTTCGTTCTGCCACTTCATCCAAACGGACTTCTTCTTCTTGAACCATTTCACCCACCTCAAATTGGTGGTCTGCCTCAGGCTGTCCCTCATCTTCCAGCGAATCAGGAAATGATTTTGAATCTTTTTGTGAAATATGATCTTTTTCGTCTACAATAGGACCTAAGAGTTCATCAGACCGGGCGGTATCTTCTTCACTTATGGGACGTTTTATACTTGACTCGTTTGTTTGGGGCGTTGCTTCTTCTGACTTAATCTCCAGTGCTTTCTCTTCACTTTGCTGATGTGCATCAATCTTTTCCAGCAAATCATGTGTATGTTTTCTTTTGGCTTTTTCAGTTTTAGCTAATTCTTTTTTTGATCGGTAATGGTTCCACTTCTTTTTAAAAAATAAACTAACTTTTTCAAGTTGATGGTAAAAACTAAATTCAAAGTAACCTCGGATCAACATTAACCACAGAGCAATCAACAATATAGTTGTTCCAATAATTCCCAAAAAACTGAATAAAATATTGGCCAGGTTTCCACCTACGAAACCGCTATAAGTAAAATTCAACCCTGATTTGCTTTCTAATCCGATTTCTAATAAACCAATGGTTGAGGATATCAGAACAATAGCGCCGATTACATATCCAGCAACGCGGTTAAAAGGTTTCAAATCCTTATGTCCAAAACATAGCCAACCCCAAATGATTCCTAATACAGGTAAACCAAATGATGGAAATCCAAACAGAAATTTGATAAAGAAATAGGATATATACACTCCCAGAATTCCCAGTGGATTCTCCACATTTACATTAGGAGAAATGCCGGGGTCTTCATTGGGATTATGACCAATCAGGCTGATCAGCACCAGTAATGAAATAGTCATTACCAGAAT
Organism: uncultured bacterium; assembly: GCA_964466265.1. GTDB lineage: Bacteria > Fidelibacterota > Marinisomatia > Marinisomatales > TCS55 > JADFRD01. The sequence continues at coordinate 6,815 of CAYXMX010000001.1, forward strand.
ACCAAGTATTTCTATTCGTCTATCTTTCAAAATAATTCCGGGTAATCATTTTTAACTTTTTTAAACCAATGTACGAACTTTTCAATTCCATCGATTAAACTTGTTTCAGGAACATAATCCAGCCGTTTTCCTGCCCGGCTAATATCAGAAAAAGTCATGAGAACATCTCCAGGTGGCATCGGCTGCTCATCCAAAAGCGCATTTTCCCCTGTCAGTTCACTGATAATGGATACCAGCTCACTCAGCTTCACCGGTTCCGAATTCCCCAAGTTGTATATCATAAACTCGTCTCTGGTTTCTAAGGCGGAAAGTATACCACTAATAATATCATCGATGTAAGTATAATCTCGGGCGGTTGTTCCATCCCCAAAAAAGGGGATTCTCTCCCCGTTCATCATCATTCTGACAAATTTGTGGATGGCCATTTCAGGACGCTGCCGTGGACCATAAACAGTAAAAAATCGCAGGCAAACCGTCGGAATTTTGTAAAGATAGGAATAGGTATACACCATTTCTTCCCCCATCTTCTTCGTAGCTCCGTAGGGGGATACTTGACGATCGACCATATCGGATTCTGTAAAAGGAATTTTTTCGTTATTCCCGTACACAGAGGAAGATGAAGCAAATACAAATTTATTTATTCTTCTACTCTTCATGGCTTCCAGTATCACTTGGGTCCCGTTAATATTCACGTCGGTGTACAAAACCGGATTTTCCAGTGAAGGGCGTACACCTGCCATGGCAGCTAAATGAACCACCGTGACGATCCGGTTCGAATTAAATATATTTTCTATGAAAGACCAGTTCCGAATATCTCCTTCATAAAATGAGTATCTTTTATATTTCAGGTGCTGCTGTTGATTTAATTTTTTGATGGCCGGATTATAATAATTGTTCAGATTATCAACGCAAATGACCTTTCTGTTTTGCGCCAAAAGCTTGTCGATGAGGTGGGATCCGATAAACCCACATCCCCCTGTGACCAATATGGCGCTCATGATTGGGAAGTTCCCTCTCGATAAAACGGTGGATTTATGATTGTTGCTGTCCTCATTTTTCCTCTGATATTTACATCAATCTCTGTTCCGGTCTGGTGATTTCCTTCCCGAACATATCCCAATCCAATTCCCTTTCCCAGCGTCGGTGATTGAGTACCGCTGGTCACTCGACCGATTTCTTTTCCGTCCAGGTGGAGCGTATAGCCATGGCGAGGGACGGCTCTTTCTTCCATTTCAAACGCCACCAGTCTTCTGGCTCTGTTTTCTTTTGCAGCCAGCAGTGCGTCTTTACCAATAAATTCGGATTTATTTAATTTCGTTATCCATCCAAGGCCGGCTTCGATGGGATTGGTGGTTTCATCAATATCATTTCCATAGAGGCAAAATTTCATTTCCATCCTCAGGGTGTCTCGGCATCCCAATCCACAGGGAGTGACACCGGAAGTGTCCATCAGTTTTTTCCATATATTCCGGATCAAATCCGGATCACCATATATTTCAAATCCCAGCTCGCCGGTGTATCCTGTCCGGGCGATGACCAGATTATTTCCTTCAGAATTGTCTTCAATAAATGTATAAAATATTAATTGGGAAATATCCTTTGATAAACAGGAGTGTAATATGGATCTCGATTTCGGGCCCTGAACAGCAATGAGTCCTGTTTCATCGCTAATATTGGTTAATTGCACATTCTCCGGTTTATGCTCCAGGAGCCATTGATAATCTTTTTCCAGATTGGATGCATTTACCACCAACATATATTTTTGGTCAAATTTATAAATCAAAATATCATCTATAATGCCTCCATGATGATAACACATTACTGAATACTGGGCTTGCCCCGGAGAGAGATGGGAAATATCGTTGATAGTCATTCTATTCAGAAAGGATTCAGCCCCTTCGCCCGACACCATGAATTCCCCCATATGACTCACGTCAAAAATTCCGCACGCTTTTCGCACGGCATGGTGTTCATGAATGATTCCAGAATATTGAATGGGCATATCAAATCCGGCAAACTGAACCATTTTACTATTCAAAGATATGTGTTCTTGGTACAGGGGTGTTTTTTTCATTTGTTTACGACAGAATAATGATTATTTACTGATCAGGATTCAAAAAACAGTTTCAATTTTTCCAGACCCTCCTGAATATCTTCAACCGAAATACCTGAGTAGGCCAATCGAATATAATACTCCTTTTCTTCAGGTTGGGGACGACCGAAATGCTCCCGGGTACAAAATGAAACGCCCGTTTGATGCAATGCTTCCAATTGAAGGTCTCCTAATGAAATATTCCCTTTTCTTTCAATCACTTTTGTGACGTTAGGGAATAAATAAAAAGTGCATTCCGGCCGGGAAATATCAATTCCCTGGATAGCATTGAGTCCGGCGACCGCTGCGTCACGCCTCTGACGAAGTATATTCAGAATATTTTCGGCTCCGGACTGATCTCCCTGCAGGGCTTCAATCATTGCCCACTGGTGAAAATGGTTGGTACAGGACTCATCGTTGACATTTAATTTATTGATGACTTCAATCACCTCTGTGGGACCAATGGATGCACCGATTCTCCATCCGGTCATGGCGAATTTCTTTGAAAAAGTATATAATATAACCGTCCGTTCTTTCATTCCCGGTATATTCACTATTGAAATGGGGTCGGTATCATAGAGCATTTCATAATAGGCGTCATCACTCAACACCCATAAATCATGTTTAATGGCCAGATTCGCCAGGGCCTCCATTTCTTCCCGTGTCGACTCGGCTGAAATGGGATTATTGTAATTATTATATATTAGAGCGACAGTTCTGGAAGTAATAGATTTTTCCAACTTTTCAACATCAATGGCAAATCCCGTGTTTGTTTGATCATACTGATAAGGAACGGCTACTCCTCCATGATACTCGATTTGGCTCTCGTATATCGGATAACCGGGATTGGGATAGAGGACCTCATCGCCCGGATTCATGACCGCCTGGATAAATTTACCGATGGTCGGTTTTCCTCCGGGTTGAACAGATACATTTTCCGGTAAATAATCCACTCCCCTTTTCCTTCCAACATCCTCAGCCAGGGCTTCTCTTAATGGAAGAATGCCATTATTCGGTGCATAACCATTATACCCTGAACGCATATATCGGTTGGCAGCTTCCACAATATTTTCCGGTGTGGAAAGATTCATATCTCCCAAATGAAAGGGGTATACTTTATGCCCTTTCCCAGCCCAGTCCCGGGCCACAGCCGAAACGGCAAAGGCGGTTTCAGTTCCCAGATTTTTAATACGATTAGCTATTTTCATAATTCCACTCGATTGATAAAAGGTTAATTAAATTATTATTTTCCTGGTGTATTAGGATTCTCAATTGAGCCATTAGAGTTTTTTTAATGCTTTCTTAATAATCTCCTCAATACTTCCTTCCAATTCACCGGATTTCTCCAACAACCGGATAGCCTGGTTTGCCTGCCCTCTTTTATATCCCAATGACATTAATGCAATCACCGTATCCTGGGCCTTTCCATCATCCACAGAAGTCATGAAATCCATATTATCATCATCCTGATCCACAAATTTTTCTTTTAATTCTACAATAATACGTTTGGCCGTCTTTGGCCCAATGCCGGGAATCACCGTTAATGACTTGACATCTCCTGCAATAATATTCTTTTTGAAATCTGCTGGGTTGGAACCGGAAAGAATATTCATTGCTGATCTAGGCCCGATCCCAGTGATGGTATTCAGCATTAAAAACATATTTCGCTCTTCTTCATTGGCAAAACCAAATAACTCCAGCAAATCTTCCCGGACGTTGAGATAGGTTAACAGGTCCACTTCTTTTCCCTTATTAGGAAGCCGATTATAAGTCGCCACTGTAATGGTCAATTTCAACCTCATTCCATGGAGATCAACAACCACCATCGATGGATCTTTAAAAAATAGCAGACCTTTGATGGAATCGATCATAATGCAAACTTTATCTGGTTAATGTAACAAAGCCCAACCGCTAAGGCATCCGATGAATCAAAGGGTTTAGGCACCTCTTTTAGTTTCAAAATATTTTGAACCATATACTGAACCTGTTCTTTGCTGGCATTTCCGTTTCCCACCACAGATTGTTTTACCTTTCTGGGTGCATATTCAGAGCAGGGGATTCCATTCATGGCCGATGCCAGAATCACCACTCCCCTGGCCTGCCCCAGCATCAGGGCTGATTTAAAATTATTTGAATAAAACGTATCTTCCACCGCTACTACATCCGGTTTATATTCGTTCAGTAACTCTATGGTTTCATTATGGAGATATTTTAACCGCATTGCTAACGGTTTTTGGCTTGGTGGCTTAATGACTCCGTAACCGAAAGCAGTGGCATTTCTTCTGTGATAATCCAGAATTCCAAAGCCTGTATTATTGATACCCGGGTCAAAGCCAATAACGCGCATTAATCCTCGGAATCAAAATTGGTATAGACAGCTTTAATATCATCGTGATCTTCCAACGCTTCCAGCAAGGTTAATACAGCGTCTGCTTTTTGACTCTCAACTTTTTGCAAATTTTTTGGAATCATATCCACATTGGCTGATTCAATTTCATATCCCCATTTTTCCAGAGCATCCCGGACAGACATAAGGTCGGTCGGATCGGTGGAAATGATATAATTATCACCTTCAGCTTCAAAATCTTCTGCTCCCGCTTCCAGGGCATCTTCAAACACTTTTTCCTCATCAAGGCCGGTGGATTTTACCATGATTTGACCTTTTGTATCAAACATCCATGAAACGGATCCGTTTTCTCCGAGGTTTCCACCGTATTTGGTAATTAAATGACGAATGTCGGCCACCGTCCGTTTCTTATTATCGGTCAGGCATTCCATAAAAATAGCGACACCGGCGGGGCCGTATCCTTCGTAGGTCGTTTCCTCATAATGGACTCCCGGGAGTTCACCGGTCCCCTTCTTAATCGCCCGGGTAATATTATCGGAAGGCATATTGGCCGATCGGGCATTGGCGATGGCCTGCCGCAGTCTGGGGTTGCTCTCAGGGTCTCCCCCTCCCATCCGAGCGGCAATGGTGATTTCTTTAATAATAACAGTAAAAATTTTGCCCCGCTTCGAATCGGTGGCCGCTTTTTTGCGTTTAATGGTGGCCCATTTACTATGTCCGGACATCTGACCTCTGATTTTTCGTTAAAGTGGAATATAAAAAATACGAAAGATACTATGTTAAATGGAACGAGGATTAATTCTGGAAATAGGATTCAGAGTAAGGATAAAATAAATTCCAAAATAATATTCTACACCTCATGGCGTTTCTTTCTTATTGATATTTATGTGCGATAAATATTTGACTCCGGACGGAGTCTGATTCATATAATATAAAACATCGTAAGGGCACTTGTTTTCAGCACAAATAACAAAAAATGTTTGAACTCAGTAGGATGTTCAGTGACGCTGTGGTAGGATCTCTGTGTAATAAATCAATATTGGTTAAAAAACGATTATCAATTCAGAATGTCTTTTAAAATATTTTTTGGTTATTCATAGAAAACTCTATACTTGTCATCACCATCCTACACTACGTTTCGGCGAACAGGCAAGGACAGAATTATTTTATCAATAGCACCTTTTGAATCGAGCGAAACCGATCTGAATCCATCACAATAAAATAAGTTCCCGATGCCACGGTTCTTCCCGATTGATTCAACCCGTTCCACCGAAGGGTGTGGGTTCCAGATTTAATTTCCTGGCGGAGCAGGACAGCCACTTCCCTGCCCAGTAGGTCATAAACAGTAAATTTCACATCGGAGAAAACGGGCAACTGGTACCGGATGGTGGTCACCGGGTTAAAAGGATTTGGATAAGCCGGAAAGAGTTGAAACCCGGTGGGAAAATGTTCATCACCCGTCCCCAGTGGCGCCACGTAATTTTCCGGCGCTTCCGTGGTAAACCGAATGGCCCTTTCGTTGGCCAGTTCGGCAGCCCCCGGTCCATACTGGTTATTAAATGAGTACTGGATACCTTCATTTTTATTATCTGCTTCAATGCCCACTGTCGCATAATTTTTTCCCACATCCACATTGGCAATATTCAGATAATGGAACTCAATAACTCCGTCACCGGATTCGGTGGCCATGGCATTCTGATCATACAAATAAATAGAAAATGTTTCTTCACTGGTCTCGTCGTATCCGTTCAATGCCCGGGACCATTCAATAATAAACCGTCCTCTGACCTCATCATGAAAGGTGTAAACCCTGATTGAATCATTGTTAATCACTTCCAGGTCATCCCAGAAAGGGGCCAACAGTGCTTTGGGACCCATGGCCATGGGAATGGTATAATTATAAAAATAGTCAATATTACAGGGAATAAAGGAGGCCCATCCGTTGGAGCTGACGGTTAATGACTGGTAAGTCTTGCCAAAATACTGGAAATCAAAAGGGAGATTTATGAGAACGTGGTCATCATCATCCAAACGATATTCCACACCGCCACTTCCTCCGTAGCCAGGATCTAACTCCACCCAATCAAAATCGGGTGCCTCTGTAAAAGCGGTATCCGTATTATCGTAAGTCCAGTATCCGTACCACGTCGGAGAAACAGGATGGTTATCCGTTAAATACACATTCACTTCTCGCTGTTCTGAATAGACTGGTAGTGTATCCTGTAATATAGTGAATTGATAACTTAGGGAACTCCCGAAGGATGCATCCCCATAATCAAATCCAAATTCCACAATGGTTGTATCGGTCGATCCGAAGGGATCAATAGAAAAATAAGTGGTTGAATCGAGAATAGAGATGGTTAATGGATTTTCCAGTGCCTGGAGATCCAAATGAAGTTGATCCAATTGTGAATTTGAATGATTGATAATGGATAACTGATTCCCAATAACCAACTCACCCATTAAAAAGTCATCAGAAAATGCTATTGTTAAAGACATGGGATTCACTGGAATGGTGAATCGAAACAGCCTTCCAAAGACGGAATCAACTACCGCCAGTTTAATCAAATTCGATTTCCGGTTATTAACCCGGACCGTAATTGGAGTAGATGAGGTGACTGTTTCTCCAGGCGAGAGTCCGGGGATATCAAAACCAGCTGTCATTATCTGACTGCTTTCGGATAATGACGGTTCAACCTCCCCATGATTACTTCCAATCGATGAAGTTCCGGTATTTTTAAACGCAGGATACACATTGATCGTCTGCCCTATATCCAGTTTACCATCATTATCCGGATCATCCATGGTATAGCCGGCCAGCACCAAACCATCAACCAGATTCGAGGCCAGAATTTGAATATGACCTTGAATATAATTGCTTTTATTGGTATAAATATCAAACAGAGAAGCCCCATCCAGGCTCACGGTCGCTTGAAATTTTCCCGAATCGTCTGTTATTCCACTGGTGTATAAACTGTCATTCCCCATCACGGAGACCACCGCTCCCAACACCCCCTCTCCGTCTTCGTCCGTGACCCTGACCGTTAAGAATCCATCCATGGCAGATAACTCTGCGTCGGTAAAAGAAAATTCATGAGGAGTCGTTAATAATATGGGAAGTGACGGATCTCCCACAATATTGTAAACATGAAAATAAAATTCCTGTGCCTCACCCGGTCCATTTAAATCGGGGAACTCTTTTACCAGTCCCATCTGACCAGCCAAAACCGCCGGCCCCAATTCCACAATGCCGTCATCAAACATAGCGTCATACATATAGGCATTAATAATATTGTTGAATTTCGTATTGGTGTGAAGATCAGATGGTCCCACAATGGCCACTCCTCCTTTTGGATTGGAAGGAGTTCCTGCCCGGGTCAACGCTTCTCCCAGGCAAGGGTCTACATTATTGGCAAAATCATTCGCATTACAGACAAAACTGGTAAATACCGGCGTCATCCACCCGTTATTTAACCCTGCCACATCACTCACGTGGAATTCGGGATAATGCCACCCGTTGGCATCTCCCCATCCCCGGTAATTAACAATCCCAACGCCGTTATTCATTATATTCTGAATAAAAGGAGCTCCCTGTTGCGTCGGCGGATAAAAAACAGTATCCACCGATGTATATCCCTGGTCAAAAAGCAGGTCTCTTACCCAGTAAGATGTCCATTTGGGTGTAATGGGAATGGGAACCGTATTACTGTAATTTCCCGCCACCACCAGTGCTTTATCCAGCCAGTCAGGATTGGTTGAAATGGGATCCCGACTGTAATGAATTGTTTTTCGAATCATCACAACCAATTCGGAGATGGAATCCACTGAAAACCGACCGATAAATATATCAGGGAAATAATCATCTCCCAGTAAGTGAGTGTATTGCTGATCGGTCACATCATTTTCCGGACCGTAATAAAAAGACGGCATGGTGGCCACACCATCCACATCTCCAATAAGCAAAACATACTCCAAGAGAGGATCTGATTGGAGAAAAGCCCCGATGGCAAACTGAATATCTTCTGCTGTCGAGCCGGTTTCACTCAAGGTTTTCACCGTGACTTTAAATCCCTGGGATTGCTTAAACTGAACTAATTCGCTTAAATAGGATTCCATGTTATCCGGTGTAAATATTAAATAAGATCCGCGCCGAATATTAAGTTGATTGACAGGAATATGATACATATCTGATATGTAATGGCTGTATGCTTGGGGAATAATATTTTTCCGGACCGTTTGAGAATCCATTCCACGGAAAGAGGGCGGGCCGGCGAAAAGAATGGTCAGAGAAAAGGTGATCAGGGTTTTAATAAGACGCATTTACGAATGAATTCCTTTCTGTTTCCGGAAATCCGGATAAAATAGACGCCCGAACTTAGGGGTGTTCCCGGTCGATTCTGTAAGTTGAATTGCCAGGTTTGTTGCCGAGGCGACATTCCCCGGATGGTTTCACTGTAAACTTCCTGCCCCAATAAATTAAATATGGTAATATGAGCGGGCTGATTCCAATTTTCCACATCAATAGACATGATTCCTGAGGATGGATTGGGATAGACAGGGCCGGCATGAACCAGGCGAATGGATTTGAATCCACCATAAGAATCAATAGATAAATTATCTTCGTATCCGGCAAATAATTTCATCTGGTTAATATTCCACCCCCGGTATGCCACGGTCTGATCCCGGACAAAAGAAAGTAGAATCCTGACAGAGTCGAACCCGGAAGTATCATTGACCCAAAGGTAATCCTGGCCATAATCCCCCCATCGTTGACTACTCCATATTTTTTCTGCGAGTACACTGTCTTTATTCATTAAAACAACGCCCACCGAATCGTGATCCCACTCTATTTCATATCGGTGGGTCATGGACAACACCAAACGGTTGGAACCGCTGACGTCGAACCATGGAGATAATAAATTCCACTTATTCAATACCGAATCGGCATTACTGTAAATAAATCCAGACTGGGTAGAAAGCATTTGATCTTCAAAAGCCCAATTCCCTGTCACCTCTTCCCACCAGGAGGAATCGCTAATATTCAGATTTACAGGAGACGCATTCGGAAAATGAGGACTTAATTGAAAATCACGATTCACATGAATACGGCGAGCCCATGGCATCACGTCGAGCCCGTCACTGGTATTAGACACAACTAAATCCCATATTCCTTCCGGCAGTTGAAGAATATCATTAGCACCCTGCTCTCCGGAATACAGACCATTGGAATACTCTATTTTCCAATTCATGTCCAGATCAAATGTCAGTTGGAACATGGTTTTTGGAAACATCACCACATTAATATCATAGACGGCGCTATTATTGATGGTGGCCTGGATGACCGTTTCTTCATATCCGAATTTGTGGAAATGAAGTGTATATGTGCCCGGCAATAATATGCGTCTGAAACGTCCAAATTCATCTGTTTTTCTGGGTGCCATCACATGTCCGAATCTTTCGTCAATCACCACGTCAACATCCGTTAGTCTATTGCCCGATGCATCGGTGACAATACCGGTAATTTGACCGGCGTCTTCATTATATCCAATCGCCCGGTCCATTAAATAAATTTGTGCCGGCATCAGGCGATCAATCGTATCTTCAACCAATACACTGTCCGGCTGAAGGTTTGCGGTGCCACACTCAATTAAGTACTGGAAGCAACCGGTGGCAGAATAAAACCAGTCGTGGGCCATTCCTTTTCGACTGGTAGAGTATTTGGATTCGTAATTCCCCAGACCATTTTCCTTAACAATCCGGCTGGCAATTCCGTCACCAATATTTAACATTTCATTAATATCCGGTGGAAATTTATCTCCTTCCCATTTCCAAGGTGTGTATACTTTTTCTGAAAATCGTCCTGAGCGGGAACTGTGCCATGCTATGGAAAATAGAAAATGATTTTCCAGTGCCAGATCACGGATGGCCTGGACTTCCGTCTCTGACCAGGGCTCTAGCCCTCTGTAATAATCATAATGGGCGGCATAATCGGACGGATCCGGTGTCATGAATCCATCTCCAAATACCCAGTTAAATCCATAATTCCGGTTAAAGTCTACCCCGTCAATATCATTGCCAATAGATGGATCGTAATCGAATACGCCGTTGGGGGTCGGTCCTTCCGGACTAAAATCATGCTTATTCTTCCGATAAGTCAGGTCCAGTCCAGCATAAACCACGTTCAACCCTTCCGGGTTATATGTGGGAATAATCCAGATTTCCAAATTCTGCCTTAAAATATTCACGTGCTGGGCGTCTGATGCCGGTGGATCCAGTAAATAGGTTATCAAGTTGAGAACCGTTTCCACTCCCAGAATTTCTTCCGCATGGCATTGCCCAATAAACAGTACCCGTCCCTCATCTTCTTTCGTATCTGCATTATCGGATATTTTTACTGCTTGAATAGGTAAATTTTCCTGGGAAGAATATCCGATAGTTTCCAAATGGTAAATATTACTATAAGCATCTACCTGATCCAATGAATCCAGCAAAGCGTTGATTTCAGATAGTCGATGGTATCTGGAATCCAATGCCTGGCCAAAACACCATGGAGTAATCATCAATAGAACCAGGAATTTTTTAACCCACATTTAAGAAACACGCCAGGCGGTTATTTTATGGTGAATTGAAATTCTTTCCGTGTCACTTCTACCCATGTAAATAGAAAGGAAATATCGATTAATTTTTCTCATTATTAATTCATGCTTTACTTTAAGTACGTAAACTTACCATTGTATATATTTTGATTTGTCTTAACGTAATAAAAATATATTCCACTGGGCAACTCATTTTGAAATATATCTTTTCCATTCCAGGAAATTTGATAGGAGCCCGCCCCTTCAGGAAGGAAAGTTTTTTGATACACAACCTGTCCAAGAAGATTGGTGACTGAAAATATGATCGGAACAGATTCAGTCAGGTGAATATCCAGGAAGACGGTATGATTAAAAGGATTAGGATACGCCGGTGATACCTTGAAAGAATGAGGAACGGATTGGTCATCCACGGCGGACCGAATAAATTCTATTCCCTGGGCATAAAGATTCTTTAAATCTGCTTTGCCGGAACTTCGCATATCGAGCCAATACAGCAACCAGACTGGATCCGATGCATCATGGTAGTAAAGATGATCCAATTGGGGTAAAGATTGATTGTGATACTCTACGGCCACGGGAATACCACCCGCCTCATAAAGGATGTTTCCATCGGAAATAACCTGAAGGTAAATGTCCATTCCACCTGAAATGACCGGATCACCATTATCCATGCCTCTTTCATCCTCCCAGGAAACGATAAATCGATTCTCTCCATCGTAAGCCAGGGTGGGCATTCCCTGGAATAAATCTTTGTGACAAATAGGTATGTTGTCTCCGATTAAATTTAATGAATGATCAATTCGCTGTCCGGTGATGTTAAAATCCACACCATTCTCAAAATCTTCCCATACGACCAGAATGTCATTATCGCCCTTTACCATTTTAATATTGGATTGGTCGTTATCAGCTGAAGTGAGGGCAATACCCGAGGTTGATGTTAATATGCCGTTTTGATCAATCGTATTCACGTAAATATCTTTGGCAAACTGATGTAATTCCTCCCAGGCCACCACTGCTTCCGACCCGTTGTTCCAGTCGGTTAAAACGAGGCGATCAGGATCCCCGGTATTATCCAGCAAGTACCCGCCAGATATTCCGTGGGGACCGAGGGTACCATCCGGATTGATAAAATTATATTTCAATGAGCCGGATCCCCAAACATCTTCTACCCAGATGACCAGCAATTCCCCTTGTTGAGTCACCATAACCCCTTCTACATAATTATCAACCCAGGATCCGTCAACAATCCGAACTCCCCCTTCTTCCAGAAGAGGCAACCCATTATCGTCGAATTGCTGATAAAAAATATCATACTCAAATTCATCCCGGATTTCCGACCATAAAACGGTTAGGTGATTATTAAACATTACAAGGTGAACCCGTCGCTGTTCTGCGGGACTTTCATAAACATACCGTCCTGAATCTTCCCAGACCGTGTTAAACTCAATATCATATTGATTGATTCGAATAAGTTTCGATCCGGTAGATGCATCATAAACGGCATTATAGATATGATTGTTATCATAAATACTGACCGGTTCATTCTCCAGTTCTTCAATCAGAATTTCGACATCAGATAACTCCACACCATTCCTGGACGTTGAATCGGGGCCATCCGGTAAAATATGATTCCCGTACATTTTCTTCTGATTCCGGCTGTCCACCCAGGTTAGAATAGATTCGCCAGATAATCCATCGGTATAGAATGACGTTACATAATTCACATCTCCATCCAAACCGGCCATTGCCAGTCTCCCATTATCCTCAAATTGTATCATATCATTCAGCATATATTGTACTCTCATATCAATACTCCCCATTTCCTGATCAATAAATATCAAATAAGCACCACTCGACCCGTCGGAAACAGCAATGGGCATGGATTGATACCCACTGGACTGAGAAACAGGAATCGAAAGATTCTGCGCCACAACACCATCGGAGGTAATATGCTGATACATGACATCCACGTTCGGGAATAAGCCTCTTTCCCAAATAACGTGAATCCCTCCGGCACCATCATCGGCAAATCGTCCGTCATGGTCTCCTCCGCTGTCATCCAGTTGAACGCCGGATTCATTCCAGGCTAACACTCCACCGGGAGAAATTTTTTGATAATAAAGTTCACCGTTAGTGGTATCAGCCCGGTAATCGGTCCATTGGATAAATACATCCCCTATGGCGTTACGTTTGATCCGGGGACCTTTTTTATTAGAACTAAACGTGGATATGACTTTTGGTTGGTCGAATACCAACCCGTCGCTAGTTAGAAAATTGAAGAATATATCCGATAATTCTGTTCCGGACTGCCATAATACAAAAGATGTATCATGTGACATATACGTTGTCCGGGGTGTGGTTTCCAATTCTAAAGTAACTGAAATAGGTAAACCATCATCAGCAAAGACCCTGGACATATCCATAGTTAACTTTTGACCGTAAATGTCATTCCCGCTGCCACTCCGGGTATCAGACCAGACAAGCAAAGCTTGTCCGCTTCCGGCATATTCCAGACTTTTTGCTCCCTGATTGCCATTCATTTCAATAATGGACACCCCATTTCCGGGAGAAACAATATTATGGTTTGCTGAAACGTGTGTACCATAAATATCATCATCTAAAAGGTTGCGCTTGTCTTGCCAGGTGACAAACACACCGCCGGAACTGTCTGTACACATGTTGATGGTTAAATGGCGGCCGTCTACCCTTGCAAGCGCTTCTCCTTCATCAACCATTAAGCGATTACCATTCCCGTCCACATGCTGGATAAATATATCACCTTCATCATCGAAACGATAGTCCACCCAGGCAATAAATGCTCCACCGCTGCCATCCCCAATGGCGACAGGGTCTTCCTGCCTTCCCGGAAGATGTGTGACTGCGATTCCTTCATTTCCCCAAAGGAAATTTCCATTACTGTCTATTTTCTGTGCAAACACATTCCTCGCACCATAGCGGGTATCAGACCAAACAAAGATGGCCGAACCATTATCCCCGGGACACACCGTGCGTTGCCATTCAATATGGACTCCCTGGCGAACAGGAACACCATTGGGTTCCCAAAGCGTTTCCTGGGCAACTAATACAGTGAATAATATTCCAATCAAAATCAGTTTTTTCATCATGTTCCGTTATTCTTCAATTTCAAAAATTTGCAGACCTTCTCTCGTGGCAGCGAAAAGATAGCCGCTTGCAAATTCTGTGTGATATACATAACCTATATCATGGATACCTCTATCAGCAGGTTTATTACTTTCACGTTTATATAAAGCCAGCCCATTGCTGGCACAGGATATAACAATTTGATCACCATTCACAGCAACATGTGTAACAAATAAATCTTTAGCGAATTGTGTTTTGGTTTCCACATCACCGATTGTTGCACCTGACCATATCCCATATGCTCCTGCTTCTTCACAAGCCACATACATTTCTTCTCCACTTGTCATCGTCACAGATCGTGCATTCCCTTCTAAATCAATGTGATAACTGCTGGTGATGACTCCATTTTGATTATGAAACACTTCAAAACCAAGCTGGTCCAATGTCAACACTATTACATTTTCATACATATCAATACCGTTCGGGTTACCGACGCTGATAATTTCATCGCCGACTGTATTAAACCAAAGTCCGAAACTGGAATCGTATTCAAATGTGCTGATTTTCAGGCCGTCATCGTTATCAGCTGCATATACAGTAAAGGAATTCGCGCTGTTTGTCACAACACGGAATTCTTTTGTTTTTTCGCTGGAAAATTGCCCCACCACTGTGGCGGTGTCGCCTTTGGATAAGTCAATATGAATGGGCCTTTCATTATTCTCCAATGCAAAAAGTTGCTGAATTTCCGACTCATATTCCACCTGAGATATTTCTTTAATGACCCCCAAATCAGACAACGATTTTTCCCAGATCAATTCAGGAGCAGTGATGATGGAAATGTCCCAGAGCTGAACCCCAGCTTGTCCGGCTGCAACGAAAACAGAATCCCCTATAATAAAAACATCCCGGCAATACCCTTTTGTCTCCACTTTGGCTACCGGGTTAAGGGTCCACAAATTTTCAGTATTCGGTTCCATGCAGCCGAAAATCATTAACAGGATTAATGGATAAACTAATGGTTTCATCATCAGATTAATAACGGTCATAAATCATGTCCCACTCAATGGTGACCCAAGTTTGGAACTGGTCAAATGTTTTCAATTTAGATACCCAGTCAAACTGTGAATCGGTTTCTCTTTTTCTGTAACGTAATGTGCCTTTTATCTTCAAATTTTCCAGTAAAGTTTTTTCTCCCCACATATCAAATTTCACTTCTGTATGGCTTCGACCACTGTGGAGGGGATCGCTATAGGTTTCCGCCTCATATAACCGTACATCCCTGCGAATTGAAACTCCAACTTCGTCCAATCCGAGAATGCCTTGATCATAACTCACTGGGAGATACCATTCCAGATGTTTGTAGGAACGGTCCAGGTCGCTGGCTTTGGCTATTTGACCGAATGAAAGGTTGTCGGCAACACCATACGTCCCTTCCAGCGAAACGGTTCCGAATCCGCGGAATTTCTTACTGATCTTTAAAGTAGTCGTCACAATGTCCAGATCAAATTCAGTAAAAGGTTTGTCGAAGTATCGCTGGGTAAAACCCACAAAACCAGTCAACCATAAACGTCTTTTCAGTGGATGAGACATTAACAATCGTTGTTCTCTATCCGTAAAACTACAGTTGGCCAATTCATCATTGGAAATATCCCGGTCGATATAATGACGGATGTAATAACTGTCCAAATGGCGAATGGAATATTCCAGTTTGCGATAGGGACCCCAGCGGTAAGATGCTTTCAAATTTCCACTCCAATAGCGGCGATTTTTATTTTGAGTATAATTGGAAACATTGCCTTTGCCATAAAATTGGATTTGCTTTTTTCTATCTGAAAGCTGGATTCTCTTGAATACATTTAATGAAAATCGGGCATAATGGGAATCAAACGTTTCTGCACCACCCAAAATGGATTTGTCAAGAGCAGCTTCCTCTTTCTCAACTGCAGACAGCCGCAGCACATTATTGTCATATCCGTTGGTTAAACCCACCGTCCATTTGACGGGCGAATTCAAATAATCCGTCCAAGATTGGCCGCAGAGCAGCGAAAACAATATTAGGTACTTAATCAACGTCTTCATTTTATTAAGTTGTCTTTAGAGGGCTTTGCAGCTTCTCTGTATGCGTTGCGGTTAGAATCATTTGTATTCTTGAAAGCGCATTAGGACGTTTTTATTCTTCTCTATCAATTCGACGGAAATAACTTGTTTCCCTTCGGGAATATCCACCTCGCATGTGCGCCATTTTCCCGGTACTTTATCCGGTAAATCTACGATTACAGCCAAAGATGACTGTTCAGTGGACATAAAATATGTTCCAAACACTTTGCGGTTGCTTTTAACACGAATTCGGTAGCTCTCCTCGTCGCCCATCCGCGGTTCAAACACCAGGCGGGACAGGATGCGTAGTGTTTTGGGGCCAGTCATTTCCACCTGAAGCGGACGTCCTCGGGACAACTCATAATAAGAAATTTCCTTCCCTTCCACCACTACTTTTCTGTTGGATTGAAATACCATTGGCCGGAGTTCCCTTTTACCGATAATGGACATTTCATAATCTTTTTTAATGACCCGTAGAAGTACCGGATATTTTTGGTTATCACTCGCAGAGAAGGTTAATGTATGGCTTCCATTCCCGATATTGATAAAATAATTCCCTGAAAAAGTATAATAATGGCTGGGATGTTGAATAGATCGAATACTTTTTTGCAGTTTATAGCGATGGTTGATTTTTATCGGTTCCTCGTCATCAACCGTTAGCCGATATGAAAAGACTTGGCTCTTTTTTGACTTTTTAGATGACGGATACCGGGTGATAAGTTCGATTCTCGCAGGACCATGTATTTGATAAACGACAGGTTCATTTTTGACAATCGTGTAGATTCGCCGTTTTCCGGCGATTTTCAGGATTTCCTTTTCTTCTCCGCCAGCTGTTGGTTTCAGCAGCTCGGCTGAAAGGGTTGAAAAACCCATGAATATTAATAATAGTGTCTTATAAAACGCTGTCCGGTTCATGTTCCATTATCCGTTGTTTTATTTGCTGATGACTTTTCCATCCGACACCAAAAACCATTCCGGCCACAACCAGCAAACATAAAAATGTGATTCTTAAATTGTATTTTTCAAAAGCATAAAGAGACCCTTTGCCAATTTCAGGAAATGGTATCGGTGCAAAAGGCATGCCCAGTTTTTCTGTAAGTTTTTGAATATTTAGGACATGAATCAGGGGAATATTTTTCTTGAGAAATTTTACAACTGTTCCCTCAATTCCGCCACTCCGGGAAATATCCTCAATATCTGGTCGATAGATGACTCCCGGTTGGAGTAATTTTAAATTAAAGCTGGTACCCAGGCTGGCGACACCTCCGCCCACATTTACCACTGCTTTGTAATGATGATTCCCAAACAAATTCATCCGTTTTTCAATATTCTCACGCAAATGATTTCCATGAATTAACGGTAACCCATGGCTGGCGATATTACTTTGAATGACTTCCCGACCCTTGGGGCTTAACAACCTTCCCTGATCATTCCGACCACCAATGGATGCGGCAATGGATCTGGTGGAGATCAGTTCATGATCGTAAAGAATTTTTTCCATATCCAGCCAGGTCATTTCAGGATCGTTGGCTCCCCACTGGGAGGCGCCGATTGAAGTAATGACA
Source organism: uncultured bacterium (assembly GCA_964466265.1). Taxonomy (GTDB): domain Bacteria; phylum Fidelibacterota; class Marinisomatia; order Marinisomatales; family TCS55; genus JADFRD01. The sequence goes on from CAYXMX010000001.1 coordinate 24,614, forward strand.
ATAGGATAAATATCCATGACATTGCAAGCAATCAGCATCGCCATATTAGCCCCGGGCATGGAGCCAGTCAATAAAACGGCTATAGTATCATCCAGGACTATCTTTGCTTCCGTTAATAATTCAACCATCACAGCAGAAAAATTAGGATCCAGCGTGGTGAGTTTCGCATCCAAATCTCCCTCATCCGTAGTAATGAGACTGAATTGAGATCCCACCAACCCTGTTTCATTCGGATCGTTTTGACTATCAATAAATACCCCTTTTTCCATGCGGATATTTTTTAATAATTCCATGGCTTTTTCCATCTCCCTGGCGGCTAGGATTTTCATTTCATAAGAATCGGAAATGATAACCCGCCTTGAAAAAAAGGCCAGACTGAATGCCAATACAGAAACGGTGGCCAGTATAATCAGAGTAGAAGTTTTTTGAATTACGGGGATAAAGGGTTTTTCAGACATCCAGCTGTCCCCCCGATAAAAGCATCACCAATAATTTCACCAATACAGCTGTAATAATAACGACAGATATCGTTCTGGTCACCCCTTGACGATCCATCCAACTGGCAATTAAACCGGGAATAATATTCCCAATGACAGCGTAAGAAAAGTTATCCACCGGAGAAAAAATGAAATTCCGTGACACATAACCGATAATAAATCCAATTAGCAACGTCAGCACCAATCGACGCTTCCCATAAATGAACATATAATTACTTAAAAATTTCACAATAATTATAACAATAATAGCCGCCAGAAAGGTCATCAAAATTTGATCTGGTTGATGGAGGTGGAGCGCAATATAACCGGGGACAATGACACCTCCGGCTGTGACCCCTAAGGTCTCGGACAAAATCAGGCTAAATGCAATACCCAGACCTATGGTTATCTCAACCATCAACTTTATAATCCATTAAACTGTTAATGAGTTTTTGTCCAAATCCCACTTGGTTTCCCATGGCGAAGAGCAGGGAATCTCTGGGTAAATCCTTGAAAAGATTAATTGAATTGTCTACCAGTTTTCTATCATGCACCACATGAGAAACTGTTTGGGGAGAGTGATGTTCTACCCGATGAACCATGGACTCCAATTTTTGTCCCCGAGTGATACAATAATCCGGTTGGATTTCTTCATAAACCAGTTGGAGTAGTTGACGGGTCCGGTTTCTTCTATCTTCCCGTGAATTCAGATAAATGCATGTATGTCCTTCAACAGGGTAGCGCTGTTCGACAAAATGCCATATTTGTAAAGTAGATACCGGATCATTAGCTGCCATCGCATTAATAAATAAAATGGGGCCATTTCCAAAGTCCAGTTGATTTACGACTAGCGCCCCCAAATCCCGATTCACTTTTTTCATTCCTCCCAAGGCAGTCTCACGATCAATGCCAACAGAAGAACAAACATCCAATGCCACCGCTACATTTTGCGGATGTTCCAGGTAAGAAAATTCAGTTAAATCATTTTCAGAGACGGTGGTTTCGTCCGAAATAGTCACAGAAGTATTTCGTTTTAAAGCAATAGGACGAATGACATTTTCAATATTCTTTTCACCGATGACCAGTTTTCCATTAAAAGGAACAGTATTGGCCAGAGATTTTTGCACATCTTCCAGTGTAGGTCCCATTTGTTCGAGGTGATCTGGTCTTGCATTGGTAATAACACCAACATGAGATTGAACCATTTGTTGTTCTGATATCCATTGGTATTGAGGTTGAACTGCCATGCATTCCATGATAACTGCCTGGGGGGATTCATTGGCAAAAAATCCCATAAGCCGCACTTGTTCTCCAATAGAAGCTGATCTTAACCGATGAATGATACGATCTTTTCCTTCATCATCTATCACCCGCGGAGCCGTGCCGGTTGTTTTGGCGAATGTCCTTATTCCCCCGGCACGCAAACCAGCAGAAATTAACCTGGTGACACTAGATTTGCCCCGTGTGCCATTAACATGTATTCGGAGCGGAATCGATTGCAAATTTTTTTGATGCTGTCGGAATTCAATCAGTCCAATAACAATCAGAATGAGCGTGACTGCACTCAGAATATAGATAGGGGTCAGCGACATACTTTATCATTCAATAATATCAATAACCCATGACCAACTGTACGATTCCAATCATATCTAAAATATTAATGATATCATCTTGATTCATATCCGCTAAATATGGATTTAAGGTTGACGTATTTCCGGTCAAAATAAAGTCGACCAAGATAAGCACATCCGCCACATCTAATAGTCCATCCTGGTTCACATCACCTCTCATCCGAATATCGGATCCACGAGTCGTAATGAGAATGGCTGTTTCGTCGCTTAAGGGCATGGCAGCTGATGGATATTGATTATTAAACGTATATTGTAATCCCCTGGTCGCCGTCGGATCCTCAATCCCTATAGTGGAATAAGCTCCATGAACCTGTCCCCAACTGTAGTTACCAGCAGAAGTATTATTGAATGTATGATATTGAATCAGAATTTCTCCGTCTCCGGTTGGAGTAAAATAATAAGATGGATCCCGTAAAATCACTTGAAAGGTTTCCAGACTATTCACATCGTAAGTTCTCACCTGTGACCATTCGATGATAAATTGATGGGCTTCTGAATCATTATAGGAATAAATATGTCCATTGGATTGGGTGATCAAATCATCCCAAAATGCAGCAATCATGGGAGAGGGGCCCCCTGGGCCGGGTATGGGATAATTGCGGAAGGATTGCATTCCCGTGCTTCCCATTGAAATCCAACCATTAGAACATATCGTTATATCATTATAAGCCTGGCCATACATTCTGAATGAAAATGGTAATGCCATCGTATGGACATCATCGCCATTATTTCCACTATCATTGATGGGTATTAATGTGCCATTCCCCCCAGCATTTGGATTAATTTCAATCCAATTATAGAATGGGGCATTTGAATAGATTTGATCTCCACTATCGTAGATATAATACCCATGTTCATCTGGACCCAAAGGATCTGTCACGGTTGCAGTTCCAATTTGAAGTGTATACATTTTCGTAGTCGAAAAACCGCTGTTACCAGAAAGGGTTAAAAATAAATGTGCTAAGGTACCCGGAAGTAATCCTTCATCAGCAGAGACGGTAAAATAATCTGTACTGTTAACTGCTTGACCCACAGGAATGGTTCCCCAACTACTTTGGTCAGACAGAATATTTAGTGCAGGTAAATTTGTGTTCAGGGCCCCGGTGACTCCAACTGCATCCATAGATCCCGTATTTAAAATAGTAAACTGGAGATTGGCTGTTTCTCCGGGATAAAGAATGCCTTCCCCCCCATCAATGATGCTTACATCTATTATATCTAAAAAAGATCCGACCGTATTGAACTCAAGTCTGCTTTCAAAGGTATTTCCGGTACTATCTTGTATATTTAATAAGAGTTCAATGGATTCATTTTCATAAACGTTATTCCCAATCTGAATCACATATGATTCACCAGGGTCGATGGTTTCACTCGTGTCAATCGATCCATAGTTCACGGTCCCTGATGTAACAGTTACATGATTGCTTAAAGCAGATAATGATCCAACAACATTGAAGGCAGGTTCTGTCCCAAAATTATGTACTGGAATAGTTAGTTCTATCATTTCACCACTACTCATTAGCCCGTCCCCATTCCCATTGGATGGGGCAATGTCATCGTCATCAGTTGTAATCTGTCCGACCAATGAGTTTAAATTATTGGCAGGATCAGATATGGAAATCATGCCCTGATGAGGAATATAATTCTTTTTAGTTACAGTCAAACTCATATTTCCGGGACTGAAAACTGATATAGGTAGTGTAATATTTCCGTTGGCATCAGTCATCCCTGATTCGAAAATTTCATCAAATCCTTTTAGGATAGTAACCGTAGCCTCTTGAATATTATTTCCATCGCTATCAGAAACATGGGCATTAATAAAGTTTGTTCCTCTCGGTATAGAATTATGATACGTTACATTAAAATATTTTGGTACATCTGTCCACATTTTTAGTGCAGGATCACCCATTAGATTGTTCCAGTGAGTAAAAATACTGACAAAATTATTGGGGTCGCTGGGATAGGTTTGAAATAAGTGCAACTTCCCCCGGGCCAAAGCAGCTGATGGCGTGTCTAATCCATCAACAAACGCTCCGTAATAAAAGCCCAAATCTACAGCATTATTGAACATGGTGTGGGTTCCAATAGTGGCAGTCCCGATTGAAGCAACCGCTCCTTTTGGTTGGGAAGGTGTCCCGGCGCGGATAAAAGCTTCGCTCATAGAGGTGCCCGATGCGAAAGAGCCTGTACCACAAGTAATCACTGTCGCTACACATAACTTAAAACCATTATTTAAGCTGGAGATATTTCCATTTGTAAAGCCGCTAACACCATAATATCCACGATAGTTAAAAAAAGTCAGGCCATCGTTTAAATTACTCACCATTTGGGTCGGGAATGATCCGCTGTAAACAGTTCTAACATCGTCATAATGTCCATTTCCCTCAATATATTGACGAGCCACTTCATTGGTAATAACACAGGAAATGCCCGATATACTCGGGTCTCCCACCATACAAGCACGGGTGAACCAATTTTCTCCCATATAAGGATTGGTTTCATATTGGATCGTTTTATTAATAATAGTTGCCAATTCGGTTGTAGTGCTGAAAGATATTCTCCCAATAAGAACTTCTGGAAATAAATCATTTCCTTCCAATTGAGAATACGGATGGTCTCCTTCACCATTATAACTACTCCAGCTATCAAAGTAAGTGGGAATACTATAGGTGCCGGAAGCATCACCGACCAAAGCTACATACTCAGGAGGGTTACTCCATGTTTCATAGGCATTTTGAATATAATCCTTTATACTCGCATTTGAGGAGCCAGTTGTATTGGTCGTTACCACATTCACTTCGTATCCTGACTTATGTCGCCAGTTAAACAATAAATCCAATGTAGACATCAGGTTGGTAGAATTACTGGGTAATATGTATAAAATGGAAGGTTTCTGATAATGAAGTCCACGAGAAAATGTATCATAATTCACCACCATTGACTCATACAATTTTTCAAAAATTCTAGACTGCTTTTGCGGTCGGAAATGGCCCTCTGATCTTGAACCAATCTCAATCAATTGTATTTCAGCAGAAGTGATTACTTCTAATTCGCGCGAAAGTGGCGTGTATTGAAACGGTGTGAATTCGACTGAAACAAGTTCCAAATTCCGGAAGGTAGCTGGTTCAGATATGACTACCATTCTTGCTGGTACCTTATCCCTTTGTGTATAAGTTTGAATATTCCTTTTAAATCCAACACTTTTATCGGTTATATCTGATTCCCAGGATTGCATGGGAAGAATATCAACATTTTGGATTATTTCGGATGATATAATCGTTACCTGTGCTTCATAAGTTTTTCCAGGATCAATGGCATAAAAGGTAGTTACCGTCGGAAGTTCCGGCTCTCCGATTTTTGAGGATTTTCCACTTCCATCAATATTGAGTCTTTTAAATACTTGCCCGTTCACTTCCACATCTTCCAATTCATAGGTTGGTATATTAAATTGAATAATATGATCACTATCTAAATCGGAAATCAAAGAAAAACCTTGAACAGTTTGATGATTTTCAGAAGCAAAAATATACCCGGAAACCAATAGGGCTATTAATAACAGATTGTTGGCATGCAGTTGTTTCATATCTTAATCCAGATTAATTCAAAGTAGTAAATATTTGTCAAATAATTTTCCGAAATAGGGACTTAATAATATCATGGAAAGGGCACCAGCCACCAAATAAGGCGCAAATGGAAGAGGTCTATTTTTATCGAATCCTTTAAAGATAGAAATGCCTACCCAAACCAACAAAGCCAAAGCGGCTGCAATAAAGAGAGTTAATATTATTCTTAATGGACCTAACCATGCACCTAATATCAATCCAAGTTGAATATCTCCCCAACCCATCCCTTGTCTTTTTGTAATGATATATGTAATTCCCATCATGGTCAATGGAATAAATACGCCCGCCATTGCGCCCCAAAGAGCGGATTGCCAATCAAGCACACCCAAACCCAATCCACTAATAATTAATATTAAACCAGAAATGACGAGGGATAAGGGAATAAACATTGTTTGATAATCAATCCAGGCTAAGGTAATCAAAATAGTAGCAAATAGTGCGGATAATCCACCGTAGACGGGAGGAAATAATGTAAAACATCGTACCCAAATAACACCGTTTAAAACCTCAACAAAAGGATATCGAATAGAGATATTCTTTTTGCATGTGGCACACTTTCCCCCTAACAACATAAAAGAAATGACAGGAATATTTCTGTAAAATGGAATAGGAGTTTCACAATGTGGGCAGTGGGAACCGGGGGAAATTATGGATTCTTCCCTAGGCAACCGGTATATCAACACATTGGTAAAACTGCCAAATATGGTTCCAAGAAAAAAGATAAATATGGAAGAGACCCAATCCATCTATAACCCGGATTGTAGTGCAGCTCCAAGATAGAATACAGGCAAATAAGTAATAACAACCATAACACCAATAATCACACCAACCATCAAGATTAATAAAGGTTCAATTAAAGTAGTCATCCTCTCAACCAGAGCGTTTACTTGCTTATAATAGTAATCTGCTGCGTTGTCTAAAAGGGAATCCAGTTCTCCGGTTTCTTCACCTGTTGATGTTAACTGAAGTAAAATGGAGGGAAATACTTCTGTCTTTCTCAAAGCGGTACTAATATTGAAGCCATCTCTGATATAGTCAGTTGCCTGGACAATCGCTGACTCAAATACACGGTTATCCACAATTTTTTGAAGTAATCTCATGGATTCAATAACAGGAACTCCAGATCCGATGAGGATACCGGCCGTTTTTGCAAATTTATTTAAAATGGATTGTTCCACTAAAGCACCAAAAACGGGAGATTTTAATTTAATGGAGTCAATCACATAGCCTCCCTTTTGTGTTTTGGAAACTAACCACAAAGAAATGATAGTCAGGATTAATGAAAAAAACAGGGTACTAAAATGAACGCTAATCCATTCGCTCATGCCCACCAGTGTTTTGGTCGCTGCAGGCAACCCAGCACCTAATTGGGCATACACATCTGAAAACATAGGAATAATATACATAAACATTGCAGACATCATCAGAGCCAGAAAAACAACCATGAATATCGGGTAAGTCATCGCTGATCTTACTTTTCTGCGTACATCATCCAGGTTTTCCAGATAGGTGGCCAGCTGATCCAGAATTACATTCAGGTTTCCGCTGACTTCACCTGCTTTAGTCAGGGCAATATAAAGGCTGTTGAATACACCGGGATGTTTTTGCATCGACTCGGAGAGGGAAAGTCCTTTACGAATATGATCAGCAACGCTTAATAAAACTTTTTTTAATCGTGGGTGTTTTTCTTCTGAAGCCAATCCTTGAATAGATCTTTCCAGAGTTAACCCGGCTGAATACATTGTAGCTAATTGGCGGGTAAAAAATACCAGATTACTTAAGGGAATTCTATTTTTAAACCTCTCAATTGAAAGATTAATTTCATCAATAAACGGACCAATAAAATCCCAGCTTGTATCCACTTCGTCCAGACTAATAATCATTTGATTATTCAGCGATAGTTTTTGCATCGCAGCATTCAGATTATCGGCCCGGATCTCACCTTCCCGGCGAGAACCGGCTTCATCTTTGATTAAGTAATTAAAAACAGGCACTATATGTTCTCAACAGTTGATCTAATTATTTCAGCAATCGTTGTTTCTCCAGAAATTATTTTCCGGATTCCACTATTTCGTAAAGTAACCATTCCTTCTTCTAATGCTTTAATACGAATCTTATCCTCATTGGCATTTTCAAAAATAAGACCACGAATCTTGCGAGACATATAAATTAACTCAAAGATACCTGTTCGTCCATGATATCCCGTATTGCGACAATGGCTGCAACCATTTCCTTTGTAAACCACATTATTGATTAGTTGAGATCTATCTATTCCAATTAATTCTAAATCTTCTTTTGTTGGTTCATAGGATTCTTTACAATGATTACAAATGGTTCTAACCAATCGCTGAGCCATAACAAGATTAAGGCAAGAACCCACCAAAAATGGTTTAATCCCAATATCCAGTAATCTCGTAATGGTTGATGCGGCATCATTGGCATGAACGGTGGAAAAAACCAGATGCCCGGTTAATGAAAATTTAACAGCAATATCTGCTGTTTCTTCATCCCTGATTTCACCAATGAGGAGGACATCCGGGTCCTGGCGCAAAATGGATCGAAGAGAGGCACTAAAGGATAAACCGATCTCATCATGAGTCTGAACCTGATTAATGCCGTCCAATTGATATTCCACCGGATCTTCAACTGTGGTAATGTTAGTGCCGTCGCTTTTGATTTCTTTTAATGAAGCATAGAGTGAGGTTGACTTACCACTACCAGTGGGACCGGATACAACTATCATTCCATAAGGTTGAGAAATCACCCGTTTGAAAATGGTGTACATGTCAGAATCAAATCCCAGGCTCTTCAAGTTATAGGCAAAACCGGATTTATCCAGCAAACGCATGACTACCTTTTCTCCATAGACGGTCGGTAATATTGAAACCCGAACATCTATTTCAAGATTCGTTGATTTAATTGTAAATCGGCCATCCTGCGGTAGTCGCCGCTCAGCAATATTTAATTTGGACAATATTTTTATTCGGGTAACCAAACCACTTAAGGAAGATGCAGGTGGCGTCATAATGGTTTGAAGTACTCCGTCAATCCGAATGCGAACCACTACTTTTTCCTGCTGTGGTTCCAGATGAATATCGGTTGCCCTTTCTTTTATTGCTTCCTGCAAAATCAGGTTAACCAATTTTACAATTGGCGCATCCTCTTTAGAAGCTTTGTCAGGGGATAAATCAACTTCCTCTGCATTGCCCTCATCTCCGGTAATTACCTTAATACCTTCAAAGACTTGAGCCACTTCACCAGATTGGCGAATTTTCCCATATATTTCGTCCATGGCCCTTTCCAGAGAATAGGCTCCGGCCACCAGAACATTTGGCGTTAACCCCGTTAACCTTTTCAGATTATCAATGGCAACCAGATCTTCCGGGTCTTCCATGGCAACCTGAATGGTAGAGGCTGATTTTGCCAATGCCAATACTTTATGTTCCCTTGCAAAGTCCTCAGGGACTAACTGGGTTACACCATGATCTGCGCTAAAAAGATGGTCTTCATCGATTTTCTGATAACCCAGTTGCAGGGCATAAACGGTGACTAATTCATCTTCCGTTATTAATCCGTTCTGCATTAAGACAACACCAAGCTTTTCGCCTGTTTTTTGTTGTTCAATCAGTGCTTCTTCCAATTGAGAATTATTGATTTTTTCTGTGTGAACAAGAATTTCACCAATCTTAGAAAATTGTGGATTAAAATCGCTCATAATTAAGGTCCTACCGGAGTCCTGACTAATAAAACGTCTAAGGGATCGCTGGTAATAGACTGAGAAATCAGCAAAGTAGCCGTTATACTGGACGTAAAGTCTTCATATTGTGCCGGGTCGGTTGTGCCGACAATCCAGGCACATACACCACGGTCATACTCCACCACCCAGGTTACCTGTCCATTTACATCGGTCGTTCCTGTATTATTTGAAAACCCTACCGCCGGCCAATAGATATCTGTTGCACCGGGTGCATTCAACATGACCGGTGCACTAAATACAGGGTTTCCGTAGTAATCCTGAAGTGTGCCTGTCACTTCAATTTGAACGGTAGAAGCTCCCAAAGTTGTAAAATCCACATAGGTTGTAGTGGCGCTTAAGTTTAATGTTCCTGGGACATATGTCATCGTTGCTTCGCCTTCATTTTCATTAATACGGACAGAAACTGTATCCCCATTTGCCCCAAACGTTAAAGCAGTCACATATCCAATTTGACCAATTGCATCAGTCGAATAAATGATAGTTGAAAAAGCAATTCCCGAATAAGAATCTCCATTTAAATTGGCATTCCCCGTGTAGCTGACGCCTTCCACAAAAGCTTCAATAACTGTGTCCGGCGAAATGGGGTTCAAAGTCCAATATACATAAGTGCTGTCAGATACAGAATTGTACCATAGGTCGTAGACAATTGCAGCAGTTTCCGTTCGATAGTAGCCTCCACCGACCGGCATGGTATTCAGTGGATCGTATTCTGCTTCAATATAAAACGGAGGTCCGGTTGCAATGGTCACCGGAATTGCAGTCGCTGTTATATTTTCGTCTTGATAGTTTAATACCGCTGTAACCCGAATGGGACCGGGAGCAATTCCGCTATTAAGGGAAACGCATGCTTCTCCATTGGCTGAGTATGCCGAATCTATCACTCCCCCATTATTTAAATTAGCTCCCTCTGGAATATTGGGTCCCAAAGTAAACGTAACCTGAAATGGTGTTTGAACCAAGACACCATTCTCATCATAAATCCTTGCACAGATGTCCGTCGATTCCAATCCGCCGCCGCCCACAACCATAATTTCTCCAGGATGAGCCGTAGGTATTTCGATATAGGCAGGTATCCCCGACGATGTATCCCTGATCGTAATTTGAACGGAATCCTGAATCATTCCAAATACGGGGTGTCGGTATCTAGCAGAAATCGTTGATACACCAATTTCATTAGGGTCCCCTGTATCCAAAAAGTCAACTTTTGCGATACCCGTTGAATCAGTGAGTTTACTCAATAAACTCAAATGTCCGTTTGTGCTTTCAAAATATAATTCCACATTTTGTATTGGATTACCGTATTGCCTTGCACTAATTCTGGCAGAAAGTTCAGCTTTTGTTAAACCATCATCCAATTTTATTGCGTTGGTATTGGTAGATAAATTTAGCTGATAGGGCCAAACTTGGACCGCCGTTGTATCAAACACATCAAACCGAACTATTCCTTCAAAATCAACTCCGCCTGACGTATAAACGGCCTTAATGACCACACCTTCGTATGTAGGTGTTGTTGCATTATCATAGGCGCTGGTATTTCCATCGGAAAAAACGGCAACTGCCAATCCTTCATTATTGGTTGTAGGAGTATGGACATCAAAACTACCGATATCCGTCCCATTGGTTTTGGCACTAAATGAAATTAATTGATTCTTTTGAGGTATACCTGACGAATCGATTAATTCGGCAGTAACATACGTTGTCACCATTGATCCTTTTAGATCCTCACCAACTGCGACTGCATTATTATTGGAATCAAAGGCATATGCCTGAGCACTCACAGATATCGTGTACACTTTGGATGCAAGTATATTCTGATTATCTACGTTTTCCGGTACCCGTTCGTCACAGCCTGAAATGATAAGCAGGGAAAGCATTATCAGTAGACCAATGACGTTAAAATTATTTTTATTCATGATTGCCCCCAATCTCTTTAGTTGATGAGCTGTCGCCAACCATTTCCTGAAGTGTGCTTTCTTCAAATTCTTCCGGTTCAAAGAGATCTGACTCTATTTCAATCATTTCGCTCGTTTTTAATATTCCCGTTTTTCCACCTCTGATAATATGAGGTGTTATCTGGATAATTAAATCTGTTTTCTTTTCAATTTTGTTACTGCTTGTAAATAACTTTTTACCTATGAGAGGTATTTTGTTTAAAAAAGGAACTTTGTATTCAGTATCTTTCATATCCCGGCTAATAAGCCCTCCTATGATGATGGTTTCACCATCTTTGACACGAATGGTTGTAGATGAAGTTCTTTTCTTGGTCCTCGGTATATTTTTATCTGGACCGATAAATTCAAAAATGGATGAGACCTCTGGCATAACAGTCACCGTAATATCGTTATCTATATTCACTTTCGGTAGCACGTTAAGCATTATTCCGACTTCTTCCTTCTGGACCTGAACCTGTCCTCCAACACCACCGGAACTCAGAATATATGGGACAACATCCACCATTTTAATAAAAGCCTGACGGCCGTTCAATGTTACCAATTTAGAATCGGCCAAAATTTCTGCTTTGTTATTCTTAATGAGGAAATCCAATGTTACATCAAATGCAGTCATCTGTCGACTGAATTGGTTGGGAAGAAGGTTCTGATCCTTTGCATTATTGTAATACAACCGGTTAAAAACCATATTTTCAGGTAATTTTTCAAATGGAAGTGCACCATAATCTTCCACAACGCCTGTACCGGTGGCATCGGCAGCCTGAGTTAAACTTGGGACAACGCTTCCCGCCCCAGGAATTCCTGAAGGTGGAACACCGTTCTCAGTAAAAATACTAGTATAATGAGCTAATTTAGACCAATCAATGCCGAGGTTTTCTTCTACATCTACCGCCACTTCAATTAATCGAACTTCCAGTTGTACCTGTATGGCTGGATTATCAACTCGGCGAATCACTTCTTCAATTTCCGCAATTTTTTTGGGTGATGCGTTTACCAGTAATTTATTGCCGGACGTATCCACCTGAATTTGATCCGTCAAATCCTGGAGAAAAGATCTCATTTCTCCTGCATCTGCATATTTTAATTCAATAATATGAGATGTTATTCCGACTTCCTCCAGTAATTTTTTTCTTTCTGCAATCAAAAATGAATTACCCACAATTTCATAACTTAATCCAACGGCTCTTACTACAAGGTTAATCGCTTGTTCGATGGGAATATTATCGAGATGAATGGATATTTTATCCTGGCGGTTCACATTGGGATCTGTCACAATATTATATCCACTTTCTTTGGCTAATATGGATAGAATACTGGGCAAATGAGCATCTTCAGCGTGGACACTCACCAACGTTGGCCCATCCGCTTCCTTGGCAGTAATGGTATTGTAATCCCCTTTCTGGCTGTATAAATTTGCACCTAATAATAAAATGCACGTGAGTTTAAGGAAATTCTTCATATTAAAATTCACTCCTGGAATTATTTTGCATAGTAACATTTTCTTCATCAGACAAACCGGAAACTGAATAATGGAATTCCGTATCACCTTTTACAATGACCACTTCATCTGCATCAATCCAAACCACTTCTCCTCCTGCAATAGAGTCACCAACAACCACTGTATAATTATCACCATCAAATTGAATACCTGCATATTGGGTTGATCCATTAATAATATGGGTTATGCGCAGTTTATTTCGATTGCGGTATCGTAATAGTCTTCCTTGCGCATCCGTCAAGTATAGAACATTAGTCAGACGTAGTGGTTCTTTATCAATAGCAAAATGAAAAGAATTTCTTTCCTCAAGCCGCTGTTCTAAAAATTCAATTACATTTTCCAATTCTTCATCAGTCCCGAATTGAACAGCGTTCGCTCTTTTCAGTGCCTGATTCCATTTCTTATTCGCTGGAATTAAATTGATGGCCGCACTCCCGATGGATATAATTGCCAAAAAAATTAGAAAAACCCAAATAGTTCTGTCTCTGCTATTCATCAAATAACCTTTGGATTGGATTTCACCATTGTAAGTGTGTATAAGTGAATTTCAACAATTTGGTTCATGAGTTCTTCCTCACTGGTAGTTCGTTTCACCCTTTCGATTCCATTTTTCACATAAAATTCACTGATAGTGATTAGCCGGGAGGAACGCTCAATATCTGCCATAAATTTTCCCAGTTGATCATAGGTGCATTTAACGGTTAATTCATAGGGTGTTTGGATATAATTCGCTTTTTCAATCCTGGGCTTTGGTTTCACATTCATTAAAGTAATTCCCAGATTATCCATGGTATTATTTAGCTGTTTTAAAAACGGGAGAGATGCATCCTCCGCAAGGGAATCCTGTCTTGATAAGGCTAAATTTTCATCAAATAATGTGTAGACTTGATTTAATTTTTTTGCTAATATTTGGGCACTGATCAACTGTTCGTTCAACTTCTGTTGCTCTAATTCCATTGATTTTAAAATGAGTGGTTTATCACCGAGGAGCCACTTGACATTTAACCAAAATGATGCTGTTAATATCACCAGGATCAATGCCATTAAACTGTTACGATTTTTCACGACACTTTTCTCCTTTTGCTATTGGAAACTTTCAAGGTCGCTTCAATTTCAAATTCAACAATTTCTTGTCCTCTAACGGTATTCAGTGATCCCTGGTTAAATTTGATATTCTTAAAATTTTCAGTTAACTTTTTATTTTTTTTTAGTGTATTGATAAATCCATGAATGATGTTGTAATCCTTCCTGTCTTCATACACTACTGCAATTCCACCGATTAGAATTTTACTATTACGGTATTTAATGGATGTTAAAGCCATATCATCAGGCATCATTTTGCCAATTAATTGTAAGTTTCTTGCCCAGAGAACCCGATTACGCTCCAGCTCTGCTAAGGATAAAATATCATTTTTAGATAAATTTTTTCCCTGTTTTCTCAGTTCGCTTATTTTTTGTTTCACACTAGTAATTTCAGATTCTTTTCTTTGAATCAGGTATGAATATCCACGTCCGAGGAGCCAAACATCAAAATTGACATAAATCATAATTGCAACCAATAATCCAAAAAGACCCCAACTGCTTCGCTCACGCCAAATGTCACGTCTGGTTTCTTTACTTTCGCTCTGATTTAGATTAATCAGGACATACTTATTCAATTTTCAATCCCTCCGCCATGGAGTGCCAATCCGGCTGCAATTGTATATTGGGCAGGATTAATGATGGAATCTGTTTCGTATCCATCAAACATATTCAATGGATTAAAAATGCTGACTTCTATATTAAGTTTGTTTTGTATAAAATCTGACAGGCCCACCAATGTGGATGCACCACCGGTTAGATAAATATGCAAGAAAAAACTTTGATGGGTCATCTTAGCATAATAACGAAGTGAACGACGAATATCCTCAACATAATTATCAATGACTGTTCTTTCAGCAATTCCAATTTGCGATGCCCCTTCATTTGAAGAGGATTGTTCAAAGCACTTGACTCCTTTCTGGTTTAATTCATCAGCTGCAGTAACATAATCCTTATCCAATCGGGTTGATAATGCTTTCACAAATTCGTGACTCCCGATGGGTATATCCCGCGTAAACAGCATATTTTTCCGATCTAATACTATTAATGTGCTGGAAACAGCCCCCACGTCCAACAGAACCACTGCCCCCTCATCTGGAAGATCATTTTCGTAAGAAAAAATATTCATAACCGCAAGTGGATTGACGTCAATAACGCCGGGTTTGAATCCAATCTCTTTTAATAAGATTATATGTTTGGAAGATATTTGTTTTGTGCAAGCAACCAAAACAACGTCGACTTTCTCCACTTCTTTCTTATTGGACCCCAATACCTGATAATCAATCACTGCATCGGAGCCATCCATGGGGATATGTTTTCTGGCTTCAAATGTCATAGTGGAATGAAATTCATCTTTAGGCATATCCATAGTTGTAATTTGTTTAATACTTACTTGAGTTCCACTGAGTCCAGTCACAAGGTTTTTAACTCTTTTGGGATTAATCTTCATTTCTTTCAACAATTCGTGGGTGGCCATCACCCATAATGGAGGAGAAATCTTTTCCGGATCATAAGCCATGTGAGTATCTGCAACCATACGAATGCCTGCATTTACCAGTTTATGACCATTCTTCTGTTTTTCTAACACAATTGCTTTTACATATTGTCGTCCTATATCCAGACCTAAAATCATTTTGTTAAATCCTTTTTCTTTTTCATAGCCACTTCACCGTATGCTTTCATTCTCAATTTCATAGAACCATCCTCAAATACAGCCGGCGGGAAATAAGGTGGGGGGGAAAAATCAATAAAATTATAATCGTAATGGTAATCTTTATCATAGCCGATACCTGGTGAAACATTATATGGTCCAGGGGCATTTCGTTTCATATACCCTCGCTTATTTTGGGTCATGGATCCCCAGAAATGAAAGACACCCCTGATGTCACTGTTTCCGGTATAGTGGGGTATAATGCTATTTGGATTTCTTCTGGGACCCCTTCCATCCCCCAGTGAAGTGGATGGATTGGAAAAACTGGGTCCATTATATGTAGGGGTTGAGAGCGTATTTTGCCAATATTGGGCCACGACAGAACCATAATTAGCTAACAATGCGCCATTAACAATCACATCTGTCCCTAATTGACTATTCCGGGCACCGTTTGCCTGAGTGTTGGCTAATATCACATTGGCACCGGAAAATAACCCGAGCCTATTTCTGGAACCGTAAACGACTTCGCCATTGGA
The DNA here is from genome assembly GCA_964466265.1 of uncultured bacterium. GTDB lineage: Bacteria > Fidelibacterota > Marinisomatia > Marinisomatales > TCS55 > JADFRD01. Next base: position 40,815 of record CAYXMX010000001.1, read on the forward strand.
TGGATCGGAATCCTGATAGATTAAATCATCAACAATCCAAATATTATCCCAAACGCGGTCCCAATGGGTAATGTCATCACTCCGCCTGTACTCCGTATAATTATCGGTCACAATGGTAAACTGGCCATCGACACGACCTTTCACCCTCACTTGACCGTTTCGAATATAAATAACGGAGGGATTTTCTTCAAAAAACATCGTTTCAGTCATAATGTCCGGGCCGCCGGGAGGTGGATCAAAGTCAAAATGATGCAAACCGTCCACACCACAAGTACTCCATCGATCATCAATATGTGAATGATAATAAGCAAAATTGTTAAATGGAACGCTGTTTCCTGCTGAAGCCATCACAGCCAATGACACTTCTTCCGAATCAGTAAAACCATTAAGAAACATTTGAGTGATGCCCGAGACGATTATCGTTGTACCAGACGAAGAAACAGAAATATCGGAGATTTCACCTGTCCAAAATTTTACAGAATCCGGATGAGGAGATGAAACAGAAATGGTATCTCCGATATTAAATTGATTCAAAATATTGTTAATATTTTCTCCATCCATATCTTCGTTATCCACATATATTTCACTCGCCAGATACACACCGGAAGTTGAATCCCATGGAGCATTAAATGCAATTCGCCCATTGTTCAGCATGCTAATATCTAAATCTAAGTCCCAAAGAAAACTTACGGGTGGAGGGCCACCGGACACGGGAGGAATCACATACGTCCATTGTTTCACTCTGAAACCGTAATCGACAAATTCAATTTCCGTCATAATCAGTGTATCCTTCCCTGATGAACGATACAAAAGATCATCTGCCGTAAACATATAGTCTGCATTTTCGATTGCACGCTCATGGGGTCTAGTAAGTGGATAAACTAAAAGGCTCGCTTCGTCATCATAGTCTTCCCATTCATCAGGATCACAATTCCCAAAATTTATACCTCCCACAGCAGACACGTCCGCATTAGAAAAATCAGGACAACTAAATTGACTCATTTGCATTAATCCATTTGTATGAACTTTTCCTTCGAGGATATCGCTCCCTCCAAAAGATACATAAGATCCTAGTCCCGGGCCTCCACCCGGTTCTTCCGAATTTGTAAAATACATAAAATTTGCCATATTATCAGGGACTAGCATTGCCTCCACTTGTCTTTCAATCCGAACAGGATTTCCCAAAGTATTATTAAATATACTAACTCCTTTCCCTGTAGCGTAATAAAGCGTTTGACCAATATTATCCACAAAAGTTGAGCAATAAACAGAATGATAAAACCCTTTATTACTATAGGAAACGTCCTCACCAACCACTAATACAGGTTTTGTCAGTTTAGGTAAAATTGGCATTGCTTCCAGATTGATACCCGTTTCAGCCATGTAAATTGCATTGATTTCCTCAAATCGATATTTCTGCGAAACGCTGGCAGACATAGCATACTTCAAATACCCTACTGAAATAAACATAGCAACCAAAATCATAGCCATAGCCATAACAGTTACATGTCCTTTTGAATGATAGCAGATCATGGGTTATAAACAGGTTTGATCTTTCATCGTGATGAATCGATTAGGCATAAACACGGTTCTTTCAAACCGAAGAATTTCAATTCGACTGCCGCCGGGAGCATTATTCATATCAATTTTTAATTCAAGAATAATATCCCATGTTGATCGGGAGAAATCACTTAATAACCCACTGGTAATCGGTTGGGGAAGTACATCAAAATTTTGAAGAGAAATATGGAATTGGTTCCTGGAACGAAATGCTCCTTTATTGGGCAAAGTTAAAACACCGTCCAAGGGAAACTGGTAATCAAACAAAATACCATCGTTGGCATTAGCCGTAATAATAGTATTATTCGTAAAACCATATTTATCAGTCCAAGAAAGATCCAGACGAGAAAACCCATTCAAACGGTCCACACAAATCTGCTTTGCCAAATTCATTTTTTTTGTGATTTCCCGAATTAACGTATTCCCGTAATACCGGGCATCCAACCGAATAGTATCGATTTGATAATGGGCTAAAACGGTTCTGGCGCTCAAACTTAGTCCGATCACAATAATTCCCGAAATAACAATAGCAGTCACCATTTCAATCATGGTTAACCCTGGTTGCTTCTTATTCCTCCCAAGATAATTCACCGGGGAAACTCCATCATTACCACTTCTATTTCCTCGGATTTAGTTACTTTATGGGAGGTTGAATAATCTTGCCATGTAATCCATGCCCTTAAATGACGGCGAACAATGGTACTGGTTGAATCAGATTGGACGACAGGCATATGATCATAAAATATTTTTGCCGGTATTTTATGGTTCGAATATTTATCCCCTTCAAGGAAAACAATATTTCCCTGATAATTTCCCATTGTTTCACTCGCTGTCAGATGACCATCTGCAATACGACCTTTCATATATTCAACAAAGCTTACCAATTGATCAATTGCTTGTTCTCGAATTGCAACAGATCTCAACGCACCTTTTGCATAAGTGGCACTTAAAATTAAGCCATAGGAAGCAATACTGATCATCAGGACGCCAATCATCACTTCAATTAAGGAGAAACCTTGCTGGAATTTTGATTTCATTAAAGAATATTCGAACCAAATAACTTTGGGTTATTGGCCAATTGAGCTGCATGGGATCGTTCAATTAGCCCTTGGGAAACCAAACGCTGTAAATCCTGGTCGAGCGTTTGCATACCCTCAACACCACCGGATTGCATCACCGATTCGATCTGATAAATTCTATCTTCCCGGATTAAATTACGTATAGCTGTTGTAGCAATCATGATCTCGCATGCTGGAATTCTCCCTCTTCCATCTTTAGTTGGAATCAATTTTTGCGCAATAACAGCTTCCAGGCTTTCAGCCATCATTGATCGAATTTGACCTTTTTGACTGGATGGAAAAATATCAATTATTCTATCCACTGCTTTTACGGCGCTCGATGTATGTAGCGTAGATAAAACGAGATGCCCGGTTTCAGCGGCTGTCAGGGCCAATGAAACCGTCTCCAAATCACGCATTTCTCCCACCAAAATCACATCCGGGTCTTCGCGAAGAGCCGCCCTTAATGCATTGGCGAAACTATGGGTGGAAGCGCCCAATTCCCGCTGATTAATTAAAGATTGGTTTGAGTGATGAAAATATTCCACAGGGTCTTCGATTGTAATAATGTGGCATTGTTTTATTTGATTTATATTATCCACCATAGCAGCGAGGGTAGTGCTTTTACCAGAACCGGTAGGGCCGGTTAACAAAATTAATCCCCTATCTTTTTGAGCTAATTGGGAAACGACAGGCGGAATTCCCAATTCTTCAATATTTTTTGGTACTTCAGGAATTGCCCGGAACACGACAGCCTCCCCACGAATTTGATGGAAAAAATTCACACGAAACCGGCCTTTTCCATCGAGTCTATATGAGAAATCAATTTCTTTATTTTCTTTAAGGGTCTTGATTTGATCTTCGGACATGACCTGTTTTGCGACATCATCCAGGTCTTTATCAGTCGATTCACCCATATTGAGAGGTTTCATAGTTCCATTGATTCGAACCATAGGAATGGAGCCGGAACTGATATGCAGATCCGATGCATCATGATCAATGGTATAGGTGAGCAATTGGACTATGTTCATTGTTTATCCGGTGAGCCATAACCCAGATACACACCCCTGGATCGATCATAGATTACTTGTTTACCTACACCTCCATCCATTTCTTCAGTACTTTCAGCAGTAATTGTTCCACCATCCTGACTTAAATTTATTTCGAATGTCCATTTTAACTTAGTAGCACGATCGATCTCCATCTGCCCAGTTCTTTCAAGCTCATTAATATCCGAAGGCCATTCACCATAGGTTTGGTAATACATTTTTGATGCGTTCTCAATATTACCGATAACAGATTTTGCTTCGGAAGCACGTGCGCTTTCCACATATTTCACATAAGTCGGAACCGCAATGGCTGCAAGGATTGCTACAATTACAACTACGACCATTATTTCGATCATAGTAAAACCGGATTGACGTTTCTTCATATTTTGATTCATAGTGCATATCTCCACTATTATTAATTTTCTTTATTTTTTAGTTTGAATATTCTCCGGATTGCTTGCAATTAGGCGTAACAATCCCCTCGTTAGTAAAACTACGGTTTGATAACTTATTTTACTTACGAGTAAACCAACAGGTTGAAACATTTTGATTTTTTAAAAAATAATTATGTCTTTCCTTATATATTAATAATGAGATAATTCAATCTTCTTTTGGAATTGAATAGAGTTTGATTATTAAATTTCGATTCTGTTTTAACATAATATATTTTACATAAAGGCTCATAAATGATTGTTGCAATTCTTAAGGAAACCATTCCAGGAGAAAACCGCGTGGCAGCTATCCCAGCGACCATAAAGGAAATGATTAAACAAGGAATGACTATAAAAGTCGAAACCAATGCAGGGGAAGGTTCATATATTTCTGATAACGATTACCAGGCAGCTGGAGCAGAAATCGTATCTGACCGATCTGTTTTTCTTCCTTCAATTGACCTAGTGTTAAAAGTCGCTCCTGCCACTTTGGATGAAATCGATTCCTTCAAGGACGGCTTAATTTATATTTCACTTTTCCAAACAACTTCATCACTTGAACAGGTGAAAAAGTTAAAAGAAAAAAATATAACTGCTTTTTCAATGCATCTGATTCCCCGGACGACATTGGCACAAAGCATGGATGCTTTGAGTTCCCAAAGCAACATTTCTGGTTACAAATCTGTATTAATGGGAGCATCTCATTTAAGCGTTTATATGCCATTGCTTATGACAGCGGCAGGGACTATTCCACCAGCGAAAGTGCTTATTCTTGGTGCCGGTGTTGCAGGCCTCCAAGCCATCGCAACAGCGAAGCGGTTGGGAGCTCAAGTAGAAGTATTCGATGTTAGACCGATCGTCAAAGAACAGGTTGAAAGTTTAGGTGCAAAATTTATCGAAGTTGAAGCCAATGATGATGAGGGTGTTGGTGAAGGTGGATATGCAAAGGAAACATCAGACGATTATAAGAAACGCCAGCAGGAAATGATAAAAGATCATATTGCAAAATCGGATATGGTCATTACGACTGCTTTAATTCCAGGAAAACCTGCACCTATTCTCATCCCCAAGCATATGGTAGAAGCTATGAAAGCAGGAGCCGTTATCATGGATCTGGCTGCAGAAAATGGCGGTAATTGTGAATTGACTAAACCGGGTCAAGTTTCCGAATCTCATGGAGTGATTATTGATGGCACATTAAACCTTCCTTCCTCTATGCCTGTTCATGCATCGCAATTATATGCAAAAAACATTATTTCATTTGTGAAACATCTTTGTCCTGAAGGAGAAATAAATCTGGATCTAGAAGATGAAATTATTTCAGGAGCATTATTCACCCATCATGGGGAAATCACCCATGAGCTCACTCTAAAAGCATTTAACCAATTATAAGGATTTTTACCTAATGGATATGATCAATATACTGACTGTTTTCATTCTAGCAATTTTTGTAGGATTTGAAATCATTACTAAAGTACCTCCCACTTTACACACTCCCCTAATGTCCGGATCGAATGCCATTTCCGGCATTGCAATTGTCGGGGCTATTATTGCTACTAAAGTTGGAGGTGAGATGGGAACTTGGCTGGGACTAATCGCTGTTATTTTTGCCACTATCAATGTGGTAGGTGGTTTTATGGTCACTGACAGAATGTTAAAAATGTTTAAGCGTAAATAGGATAGATGATGGAATACACAAATATTACTTATGTCTTGGCTTCTACACTTTTTATATTGGGTATTAAACGTCTTAGTTCTCCAAAAACCGCCAGAAGTGGAAACACAGTTGCTTCAGTGGGGATGCTTATTGCCATAATTGCAACTCTGGTTTCCTATGGACATTTAGATTTTCAAACAATCGCTATTGGAATCATTATTGGAACCATTATAGGTGCTTTTTTCGCCATAAAAGTAGAAATGACTCAAATGCCCCAGATGGTTGCTATTTTTAATGGATTTGGCGGTGGTGCTTCTGCCCTCGTAGCCGCAGCTGAATATTTGAACCCAGCCAATCCGTCTACCTTCAATGCAGCTACAATCGCAATTAGTATCTTCGTTGGCACACTGACATTTACCGGTAGCTTCATCGCTTTTGGAAAACTTCAGGGGTTTGTTAGTGGAAAACCCATCGTTTTTCCCGGTCAGAAAATATTTAATGCTCTCATTGCCACTTCCATTGTCCTCCTCGGAGTTAATACAGTAACCAGTGGAGATTCCATATCATATTTTTACGGTTTGGTCGCACTGTCTGCTTTGATAGGTATTACGCTCACCATTCCAATTGGTGGTGCAGATATGCCAGTAGTCATCTCTCTCCTAAACTCCTATTCAGGTATTGCTGCAGCAGCGACAGGATTTGTTCTTATGAATAATGGACTCATCATCTCCGGTGCTCTGGTTGGCGCTTCTGGATTGATTTTGACAAAAATCATGTGTAAAGGAATGAATCGATCTTTGGCAAATGTTATTTTTGGCGCAGTTGGACTGGACCAATCGGCATCCGGATCCGGCGATGGAAAAGAAATGGCCATCAAAAGTGCATCCGTCGAAGAAGCAGCCATGATTTTAGATGCAGCTGAAAAAATTATTGTGGTTCCGGGATATGGTCTCGCCGTGGCACAAGCTCAACATGCCGTACGGGAAGTGGCTGACTTCCTGGAAGGAAAAGATAAAAAGGTTCTTTATGCCATCCATCCAGTCGCGGGAAGAATGCCAGGCCATATGAATGTGCTTTTGGCGGAAGCAAACGTTCCATATGAACAATTAAAAGATTTAGATGAAATCAATCCTGAATTCGAGGATTGTGACGTGGCCATTGTTCTGGGTGCTAATGATGTAGTCAACCCAGCAGCCAGACATGATAAATCCAGTCCAATTTACGGAATGCCCATTTTGAATGTGGATAGAGCCAAAACAGTGTTGGTCAATAAAAGAACCATGAACCCGGGTTTTGCGGGTATTCAAAACGAACTCTTTGGATTTGACAATACCCTCATGGTCTTTGGAGATGCGAAAGCCACTTTGACTGAATTACTAAAGGAGTTAAAGGAAATATAATCTCGAATTCAAAAATCCTATTATCGTGAATAAAGGGAGTATTTTACTCCTTTTATTTTTATCATGTTTTTTTAAACATTACTAATTTTTTACTTTAGTCCTAATCTGATATATAGATTTGCCGTGGTAAACAATTTAATTTATTTTTCGATTAAGTTTGAACATTCAACTGGAAAAATAGTACCAATATTAAACCATCAGCCAATCCGACAAAAATACTCTAACTTCCTTTGAGAATATCATGCTAAAATTATCATTACTACTTGTATTACTAGGAACAAAACTCATGTCATCTGAAAATGAAACCATCGTACTTGGAGCGGGATGTTTTTGGTGTGTTGAAGCTGTTTACGAGCGGATTGACGGTATTATTTCCGTTGAAGCTGGTTATGCAAACGGTCATACAAAAAACCCGACCTATCAGGATGTATCCTCCGGTGATACTGGATATGCAGAAGTAGCTAAAATTGTTTATAACCCAGACCAGGTATCAACCGATGAAATATTGGATGTATTTTGGAAAGCCCACGATCCCACTACGCTGAATCGTCAGGGAGCAGATATTGGAACCCAGTACCGTTCAGGGATATACTATTTGACCGATAAGCAAAAAGACATCTCAGAGCAATCACTGAAAAACGCTCAAGAATATTTTCGCCATCCGATTGTTACGGAAGTCGCCCTATTGAAAAATTATTATACTGCTGAAGACTACCATCAGGATTATTATAATAATAATCAAAATGCTCCATATTGCTCCTTTGTCATTACCCCAAAATTGAAGAAACTTAATTTAAAATAGAATATCTGGAGCGTAATGTGTTTGTACACAGCTGATATTACGCATTATTAGGAACGATGTTAAAATGATCGCCACCGACCAATAATTTCATCAGAAATAGCATTGATATTGTTGAAAATCGTTGTGTCAATTTCAATGGGATGTGATCTATTCCTGAACCAGGTTAACTGTCGTTTGGCATACTGTCGCGTTCGAAGTACAATCTCATTTTCAAGTTCATCCAAGGTATATTTCCCTTCTAAATACTGATAAATTTGACGGTATCCGATGGAGTCCAAAGGGTGAGCATCTTTTGGCTTATATTGTTTCATTAAGGCCGCTGCTTCTTCAATCCAACCATTAGTCAACATGGTTTGGGTGCGTTTACGAATACGGGCCTCCAATTGAGACATATCCATTGATAATAGAATAATACAATATTGAAATCCAGATGAATGACCGGATTGTTGGGCTAAAAAATGTTCTGAAGGTGGTTTACCGGTCAGTTCAATAATTTCCATGGCTCGAACCAATCGTTTTTTATTATTTACATGAATTTTTTCAGCATATACTGGGTCTATGCTAGTAAGTTTTTTTAACATATTTATCGGATTTTGATCATATTCCGCATTTAACTTCTTCCGGATATCGATGTTTGCGGTGCTACCTTCAAATAATCCATTTATCAATGCTTCGAGATAAAGTCCGGCACCTCCGCAAAGGATAGGTTTCCGATCCTTATCAAGGATATCAGTTATCTGTTCCAATGCCATCCTCCTATACTCGCCAGCTGATAGAGATTCGTTAGGATTTTTTATAGCTATTAAATGATGGGGGATTTCCCTGAGTTCTTTCTGAGTTGGTTGTGCAGTTCCAATAGTCATATTTTTATAAATTTGTCTGGAATCTAAACCAATAATTTCACCCTCTATTTTTTTTGCAATGGCGATGGCGACTTGTGTTTTACCGATTCCGGTGGGACCGACAATTGCAAGAATTTTATTAATATCCACGAATGAAATTAGATCCTGCCGGATTGAACATTCAACGACATTAGTTAACAAGATTATCCTTATCACCCCTTTAATGAAAAAATTAATAACCGCTACAATCCACATCTGTCCAAACCTGTCCTCAATCCTTGAGAAGAATAAACTATTATATTAAAAATATGAGAAAACTAATTTATTTTGGACAGCACTGGGTATAATCATATTCAGGAATCTTTTGTTTCAAGAAATGACCTTGTTTTGCCATAGTTTTTATTCAAGCATCTTATTAATATCTTATTAAGTATTTTTCAGTTGCCATCATAATACCTCGTAGTCTAACGGGTATTCTCTACTTATTGACTCTCGTTTGGTATTAATGGAACTAAATCCATCCATGAACCAGAAAGATTCTCATGTTAGGGACCCGTCATCAATTCATAAAAATTATATTATTCACAGGATTGGCTCTCATCGCTTTTGCAGCGAATTCTGTTCTTTGCAGATTGGCATTGGGTGAATCAGCAATTGATGCATCGAGTTTTACCATTATCAGGCTCTTCTCCGGTTCGCTCTGGTTACTTGTCACTATCGGTTTTAGCAAAAGTAAGACAAGTCCAAAGAAAAAAGGGTCATGGTCTGCCAGTTTCTTTCTGTTTCTTTACGCCATCACATTTTCTTTTGCTTACGTCACATTGAACACTGGAACCGGCGCACTCATTTTATTTGGGTCAGTTCAGATAACCATGATATTATTATCTGTTTTTTCGGGAAACAGGTTACATACTTCAGAATGGATTGGAATCATGGTTGCATTTATCGGATTTGTTTACTTGGTTCTGCCGGGAGTATCGACACCTTCAACAGTCGGTTTCATTCTTATGACAATCTCTGGAGTTGGATGGGGAATTTATACTCTGAAAGGTCGGTCATCAGAAAATCCTCTTATGGACACAGCCTATAATTTTATCAGGACATTACCCTTGGTATTAATTATGATTATTATAACCTTCCAATATGCTACTTACTCCTTTGAAGGAATATTCTATGCTGTTTTATCCGGTAGTGTTGCATCCGGTATTGGTTATACAATTTGGTATATTGCCCTCAGTGGCCTTTCGATCACGCAGGCAGCTGTGCTCCAACTGTCTGTTCCTGTTATTGCCGCATTGGGTGGAATCATATTTGTTTCCGAATCCATAACCAATCGACTGATCCTTTCTTCGATCATGATACTGGGGGGTATATTATTAGTTGTGATAGGGAAGTACTATCACAACCAATTGAAAACAGAGACATCTCTGTAGTTCAAACTGGATAATTTCTAAAAATGGTCAAAGTTTTATGGAATTAATTCGATGTATCGGTTGCCGGGGAAGATTTAAAGATATTAATGGCCCAGTACACCGAAATATGTGGTCTTCTCCCGGCTGTTGGGCAACATATGGTGAAGTTCTAGCATATGAGTACAGCCACTCCACTACTTTTGAAGTACTTCGACTTACTGTTGATACTTAGGCTTCTCAGCATCCAGGATTATCATTTCGACAAGCAATTCAATCGGTGGAAGTTCATTTAATTCGATTATGTCTTTTCTTAGAATATGAACTTTCGATAGAAAAAGCAAATAATGCCATAATGGAAGCTGGAAAAAGAAAAAATGAATATTTTAAATTTGACCCAATTCCCTCATTTGGAGAAATAACTGTCGCCGACGTTGTAAAAGTTAACAATACTAAAGCGCATATAAGTATTGTGAAATCTTGGGAAGAGTATACATGGGAATCATGGTCAGCTCACCACAGCACAATCAGAGCCTGGTTGCCAAAAGGATGGGTTAAACACTAATAAATCACCTTTTTTATTAGCGAGTAAATTAAATTCTAAAATATAGAAAAAAGGAAGTAATTCTGATTAATTTATTCAGATTTAATTAACAATTCATTCGCTGGTTCGTTTATACTATGATTTCAGTTTTAATAAATAATTATTGTAGATTCTATTCAGTCTAAAGGCTTGATTTGATATTTATTACTGTTAAACAGGCTTTTTCTTTTTGACTAAAAAACAGAAGGAGTATTTCTTATGACACATTGGAAGAGTGCCATTGGTTTAGGAATTTTGGTTTGGTTAACTCCTTTTATTATTGCATTTCTTATTTTTCCGATTAGAGAATCTTCAAGACCCCTATTTGAGTCCATCATGGCTGTGGCAGTGACAGGAAGTGCTGTTATATTTGGACTACAGTATTTAAAAAAGGGATATCATCATTCTGTTGACGAAGCAATCCTACTCGGTTTTCTATGGATGATAATCTCAATTGCCATTGATGCACCGCTTATGCTCTTCGGAGGTCCCATGAAGATGAGTTTTAGTCTCTATATGGATGATATTGGTGTTACCTATTTATGCTTTCCACTAGTAACATGGGGTATTGGAATGGCCATGTCATGGTTACCTAAAGAAAATAGATCATTCTAATCACTTTTTTTATTCAACGGTCAAGTACCTACGATTAAAGCCATTATTTTTCAACCCAAGTTAAAAAATGATGTATAAACTTCTTACGAAAATTTCCTAACTTTTAGAGGTAACAATTAAATAAATAAGGACTAATTATGGCCAAAGATTTCAACGAGTTCAGCGTATTAAGAATAATGCGATTTGTTTTTTATACTCTCGCAGCTATTGCAATATATTTTGCAGGAACTGAATTGGGCAGCAGAAATTTAGAACTAGCAGCTACGTTTATTGCTGTGGGTGGTATCCTTGGAATCATTCGGAATCTCCAACGTTTGAGCAACTGATAAATGTTAACATTTATCAGTTGAGTTCAATAACCGACCTTTCATTTACTAATATTCCAGATGAAAATATGATATACTTCTATTTCATCTGCTTATTGTTCGATATCTAAGGTAAAATTAATTCCGCCAATAAAAGTTTTCTAGATATAAATCAGTGTGTTAATGCAAATATTAAATATTCTTATCGGGATCGTTGCTATATTGCATTTTCTTTTTCTTGTACTTGAAATGGTTTTCTGGGATCAACCATTAGGGATGAACATTTTTGGCCATACATATCAGTTCGCAAAACAATCAAAAGAGCTGGCAATGAATCAAGGGCTATATAATGGTTTTCTTTCTGCCGGTCTTTTATGGGGTTTATCCATTGGAAGTAATGGAGAATCCATTAAAATATTCTTTTTAGGATGTGCTATCATTGCAGGGACTTATGGAGGTTGGACTGTAACGAGAAAAATCTTTTTTATTCAATCATTACCGGCAATTCTGGCATTGGGACTTCTTTTAGTCTAAAAAGGAATAATGAGTTCTTTAACACACCCATCAAAAAATAATGAAAATCGGTCGAATAGACAAAAGTGGTTGCTGATTTGGCTGTAATGGTTTGATAGTAAGGAAGTTAGAGGGATTTTATTTATATTGCTTAAAAAATGTCTATGAAAAACTGTCCTTATTGCCACTTGAAAAGAATATAAAAACGGTCAGAGGAATCACCGCAAAAGGTGTATTTGTAATAATTGTCACCGCTCATTTAACTCCAAGAGCGGTCGCAGATCAAAACATTCTTTACTACTTGAACAAGTAGTTTTTGAAGGTCGATCCTACCAATCGTATTTATTTACCTATCAAAAGTATCCTGGATTGGGAATGCCAAATACTACGAATGGGTTGGAAGGTGACTTTTCTAATCTGTAAACTAAACTCAGAGTACATCCCGGGTTAAAACGAAATCGAAAAATCAAATTAATCGATCAAGATCTGTTTAAATAGCAACCACTTTTGTCTATTAAGCCTGAATTTCATAAAATATTTTGATAAATCATGGAAAAATAAAGTATGTACAAAACCTGACATAAATATATCATCAAATTAATTAAATTGGTTGAACTTTCATCTTATTTTCAGCGGAAAGGAAAACCCATGATTAAAAGATTAATTGATCAGATTTCGGTCCTCATCTTTAGTATTCCATGGGTAAAATCCCTCTGGTCCAAACATTTTGCTACGATTGAATCTAACACCATTCCATGGGCCCCACTAATTAAGCCCCTTTCTGAATGCAAAATGGCTTTAATGACGTCCGGTAGTGTTCATTTAAAAAACGACCTCCCTTTTAACATGGACGACAAGAACGGAGATCCTACATTTCGGAAAATTCCTTCATCAACGACCCATGATAAACTCATGATTACTCATAAATATTACAATCACCAAGATGCCGATAAAGATATTAATATTGTATTGCCCTTGGATAGACTTAAAGAAATTCAACACATAGGTTATGTAGGTTCATCTTCAAAATATTTTTATTCTTTTATGGGTCATATTGATAAGAATCATATTAAAACTTTAGTTGAAAAAACAGCAAAAGAAGTAGCAAAACGATTAAAAAAAGAGCAAGGTGATATTGTTCTTCTTGTTCCTGCTTGAGGAATGTGTAATCAGACGGTCGGTTTGATCCAAAAAGAAATTGAAAGTCGGGGAATATCAACAGTAGGGATTTCAATTGTTCGCGAAATAAGTGAAAAATAAAACCTCCGAGAACATATTATATTAAATATCCCTTTGGTCACGCATTGGGAAAACCATTTAACAAAAAACAACAGCAAACCATTTTTAAAGATTGTTTAAATCTTTTAGAAACAGCCCAAGTTCCCGGGATTATAGAAGACAGCCCTTATCGATGGCGAAAACATCAATTTGAATCTTAAAAAGATGTAATAATTAGTAAATTCTGATTAGTAAAATTCGAGTTGAGTATATTATTATAGGGTTGAGATCTTTTCAGGATTGAGGTTGGAGTGGTTTTCTAGCTCTGTATCAATAACAATAATTATTATTCAAGTATAACAACAATCCCAGAGCGCTTTCGACTTGGCACCCTAGTAGGCTTGACCTTAAGTTTAGCTATCGGTAATCATAAATTCCGCTCCCCCATATGATGAATGGATTTACAAATCAAATATCATTAGACCATTGAAAAATAGGTCCTCTACATTATCCAATATAGATCCAGAATATATCAGCCTCTGGGTGATTAGAATCACTTTGTTCTTATCTGGTTTTTGCGGCATTGCCTACGAAGTGCTTTATAATAGAATGTTAGGAAATATCGTCGGTGATCATTTTGCTGTTAATTCTTCTATATTGGTTACTTTTCTATTAGGAATAGGACTTGGAACAAAATTTGCCTACCGGTTAAGAGGATATTTATGGGCAGTGGAAATCGGTATTGGCATATATGCAATCCTGTTCACTTATTTTATTCCATATTTTGATATCATTTTATTTGAAAAATTATCTGTCTCCAGTTTATTCGCTAATGTATTGCTTTCCTGTAGTCTCCTGATGATTCCAGCCATACTTGTGGGAGTGAGTCTTCCCTTATTTTCTGCATATTTACAACAACTGGCCCATGGACGGGCCTTTAGCCGAAGTTATATGATTTACAATTTCGGTGCAGCACTGACTGCATTATTGATAGAATTTTTTCTAATTCGTCAATTAGGTATTCGACAGGCTATGATTTCGATTGCTTCATTAAATATTGTCATTGGTTCAGCTTTGTTTTTTCGTCGTATTCAATTAAATATCGTTTTAAAACCAAAAATAACCATCCAATATTCACTTCACATCACACTCCCATTGATTATTGTAAGTATTGCCAGTGCTATTTTCCAATTGACTATGATAAAATTTGCCGAATTTATTTTCGGCCCCTATCACGAAACATTTGCAATGGTATTAGGGATTGTGCTTCTGGGGATTGGTCTAGGTACACTTTTTAATCATTTTTTCCAAATTCGCTTTCAATCTTTTCTCATATTAAATATGATATATTTGGCATTAATGATCACACTTTTTCCAAATATTCTTTTATTATTTTCGACAGTTTGGGGGTATTTAAATTCATTTGAATTAATTATTTGGAAACTGTTGATTCTATTCTTAATCATGGGACCAAGCGCGATTAGTTTTGGAGCAGCCATTCCCTCTCTTATGAAAGATGAATCGAATATTGCAAAAGAATCCGGACACCTTTTGTTTATTTCCAGTATGGCAAATACTTTTGGTTATTTACTCATGGTATTTTTTATTCATGCGTGGTTGGAATATGGCTTTATTCTTATTTTGGTTATCGGTCTATTAATTATTGCATTAAGCATCCATTCATGGCCAAAATTCAGGACGACGGTGTTGGCAACCATCTTGGGATTTTCTACGTTCATCCTGGTTATTTTTTCTTGGAATGAAGATTTACTTTACATGGATTATACTACATTTACTTCACCAAAAATATTACAAGAAGAATTGCTTACATATCAATCGAGCGAACGTTTTCGAAAATACGATGAGGCATTTTCGATCAATCAAGTTGGCCCAAATAAATTATTCTTTATCAATGGTTATACCAGTGTGCCTTTGAATGCCCCATCAGAATACTTGGTAGGTTTTATTTCATCTCTAGTATCCCCTCGTCTTGACAAAGGATTGATTTTAGGTTTAGGAAGTGGAGCAACAGCCGGGACAGTAGCAGAACTCTTTAACCAAGTCGATGTGGTTGAAATAAGTCCTACAATTATTGAAAAGCAATCTTTGATGAAAAAATATAGTTTCAATATTGTTTCTAAACCAAATGTGAATATTGTATGTGATGATGGATTACGATTTATGAAGACAACTCAAGAAAAATATGACCTGATATTGAATACGGTTACTTCGCCTCTCTATTTCAGTTCCAGTAAACTGTATACAAGAGATTTCTTTAAACAGGTGAAAAAACATCTTCGAACTGATGGAATCTATACAACATGGCTAGATAGACGTGTAGGAGAACAAGGTTTAAAAATAATATTGACTACCTTAAATAAGGAATTTAAATATTGTTGGGTTACTCAGATGAAATCACATTATTATCTATTAATCGCATCTAATTCACCCATGAATTTATACCATGAAAGTGAAATATATTCAAATACAGATTTGAAAGACTATTTTGCTTATCAGCATGGGTATGATATTGAAAACCTCCGGTACTCAATTGTAAATACCCATCCATATGATTATCTTTCATCTGATGAAATAGTGCCTGTAAATACTGCTGATCTGCCAGTATTAGAATATGAAATTGCCCAATTAACTGATCAATCAATCCAGCGTTTTGCATTATACATTCGTAATGAATATAGTATTACTCAAATGAACAGGGAAGTATTCAAGAAAAATCCAATTGATCTTTTACACTTGACTGCTTTTTACATGAAAGTTGACAATAAATCAGATATGTCACAATATTTTACTCAATTGGCAAAAAATGCTTTTCCTAAACTTGAATTAGATTTAAAAGATTATATTCTAAGTTTTTATACATCTACCGTCATAAAATACCAAACCCCTGAAAGTCTTGATAAACTTGCCTTTTGGTACTGGCAATATCATTTACTTCCTGAAGTAGAAAAAGTTTGCAAAGAATTAATTAGGCTTGATCCAAATTATTACAATGTTTACTATCGACTTGGATTAGTTCGCTATGCCCTAAAGGATTTTTCTGGTGCGATTCAATATTTTGATAAAGAATTGGAGCGAGACCCTAATCATTGCGATGCCCTGTTCTGGAAAGGAAAATCTTATCTCAAAATGGGTGATCCAACAACTGCCCGTCGTTCTCTTCTGGAGTGTGTTTGGAAAAAACCTTGGTACAATAATGTGAGATTGTATTTAGCAAGCACTTATGAGGCACAAGACCCAGACTCAATGAAATATTATCTTGAACAAGAATTAATCCTGGACCCGGTTGATAAAGTGGCCCTTCAGGTACTAGGTCGTTAATAGCAATAACAACCCCCAAAAGCATAAAATTCTACTAGAATAGTAGGGGAAATTTATTGTACTCATAAAGGTGAATGTACGATAATTATATTCGTTCAAACCGCTTGTCTAGTTCATCTAAAGATAGTTGAATAATAATAGGCCTTCCATGGGGGCAATAATAAGGGTGATTTGTAGCAAAAAGACGATTCACCAATGCCTGCATCTCCTGAATTGTGAGAATATCTCCCGCCTTGATGGCTGCATGACAGGCATAAGAGGCGGCCAACCCTTCCTGCCATGAACTATATTTTTTCTTATTCTCTAAAAATGAATCTATAATCTCCCGTATGACTGCTTTCTCGTTTCCCCAACCCATTTCAGATGGTATGGCTTCCACCAGAACTGTATTTTTTCCAAATTCCTTCATTCGAAAGCCCAATTTGTGAAGACTAGGTAAAATATCTAATAAAACTGAAAATTCATCCGACGAAAATTCCAGCGGTTCGGGAAATAATAATGTCTGCGCACTTAAGGGGGAAGTATCGAACGCTGTGAGTGCTTCTTCAAATAATACACGCTCATGAGCTACATGTTGATCGATAATAACAAGACCACTATTAATTGGGGATACAATATATTTTTCATGGATTTGCCATATATTATTATTAATTAAATCATCGTAAGAGTCTTTTTTCTCTGAGAGAGAATCAACGTATGTTTTTGCTCTGGCTAAACCCTGCTGAATCGGTGAATCAACGATTGGCATTGTAAAATTTTCCTGCCTAGACCCTTGGGCAAATCCTGGAAAAATTCCAGAATCACTATGGAAATCCGGAATGGTATCTAATATAGATTTTAATGCATCCGATACGGCTGATTTTAAAACATGGTACAAGCGCCATTCATCCTTAAACCGAACTTCAATCTTCATGGGATGGACGTTAACATCCACTTGATCAGCCGGTTGAACAAGGTTTAATACAAAAAAAGGATATTCTCCACGTTTAATCAATGATTGATAGGAGCCGTAAACTGCGTTATTAAGCAGGCGATGTTGAATGAAGCGCCTGTTGAGAAAAATATACTGTTCTCCGGGACGGGATCGTACCAGGTTCAGATTTCCCACATATCCATTAACCGCAAAATCACCTTTCACAATATTTACTTCCAACAAATGATCCCCGTATGTTGGGTCCAGCAGATTATCAATTCTTTCCTTAAGACTTTCACTTTGAAGAAGGATGATTTCTTTTTCATCATGAATTAACTTAAAGGCCACTTCAGGGTAGGCTAATCCAAATCGTCTAACCATCTGAACAATTTTTCTAAATTCTATCCGATCTGATTTTAAAAATTTCTTCCTGGCCGGAGTGTTATAAAATAAATTTCTAACGTTTATTTTTGTACCTTGTATAGGCTCGGATGGTCTCAATTCTCCAATATTTCCATCCCGTATTTGAATGGAGAAGCCTCCTTCCCCACTGACGCAAGAACACAATTCCATTTCTGAAACAGATGTCATACTTGCGAGTGCTTCTCCTCGAAACCCCAAGGATTTAATATTAAATAAATCATCCAATGTAGAGATTTTACTAGTAGAGTGTCTTTGAAGAGCTTGTACCATATCTTCAGAATGGATTCCCTCACCGTTATCTGTAACTTGTATGAGTTGATGGCCACCTTTTTCAATAACGATTGATATTTCAGTCGCTCCTGCATCCAGACTATTTTCTACTAGTTCTTTAACCACGGATGCAGGACGATCTACTACTTCACCGGCGGCAATTTTATTTCGAAGATCAGCTGATAACTTTTTAATAGTCATATTATTCAATTACCGTAAAATAAATAAACAAGCACTTGTTTAGGGAGTTGAATTTCTGCTGATTTCTCCAGACAACAGCTAAGGATCATGTTCACCTGGGGATAAATAATAATTCTCTCAATCGTCATATATGAATATTTCTATGAATCCATTATCCTTTGATAACTTTCATTGTTTCCTGAAAAATAGCCCTTTCTGTTTCTTCTGCCTTCGTTAATAGCGCGTTCACCTGATTCTGTTTCTCCATTTTGTATTTTTCATCGGAAATTGCAGATAAGTTTATCAGTACATTCATGCAAGCACCTCGTGCCGCTGCTAAAGCGGTTTCTCCAGCTACACCAACATCACTGATGGAATTTGGATTACCTATTGTCACCAGCTCGTTGGAAAGATTTAAAACAGAGAGGGATAATTTTGCTACTTCCAAAGGGATGTCAATGGCATGTTTAATTGCTTTAAGAACCAATTTGTTTTTCAGGGTTTTTTCCTCATTAGTATTTGCAGATAATCGATTAGACTCCATAATCGCATTAAATGCCTGTGTATCTTCGTCAACCAGAAAATCGATTCGGTCTTTGATTTTCTGTGCTTCCCGACCGAGTTCATCCATCTTATTTTTCATCGATTCAAATCCCTTTTTTTCATGGGTCAGCGCGGCAACCATAGAGACCAAAGCCGCTCCAAGACTACCTGCCAGGGCAGATACGCTCCCACCACCAGGCGCTGGTGAATTTGTTGAAAGTTCATCAACGAACTGTTTTATAGTCATATTCATTAGAATATTATTTTCGTCTACCACCGCAAACTCGATAATTTTTTCCTTTGCGTCGAATGGATATAAATCATTCAATCCGAGAGACTGGACAGCACATTCAATTATATCTTTTTCAGGAACAGCCGTGGTTCGACGCTGCTTCAGTAAATAATGTCTTCCAGCCATTAAAATAGCTTCCTTGGGAATCAATCCAACCAGTTCACTTCCGGTAACCCTGATGCCTCTTTCAATTGCCAGTTTACATGCCTCGTCAAAGACTGCTTGGATAGAAGAAACTTTATAATTATTAAAATTTAAAGAAATTTGGGCTCGGTTAAATTCTGGTATATACCAGCCAACACCCTTAACGTCTTTAAATTTCCCTGGAATTTTTACCGGACTTCTATCATGGTTTCTGACTATTTCTCCATCCAGTAGATTTGGAGAGTCTGGATGTGGAATTCGCTGACTCCGTCCACTTTCTCTTAATTCAAATGCAATATCAGTCGCCAATCGTTTATCTCGCGTATTAAGATTAATATTATAGGCGATAAGAAAATCTCTTGCTCCCAATACGGTGGCTCCACTTCTTGAATTGAACGTGGCAGGTCCATAATCAGGGGCCCAGCGGGGGGTTTTTAATTTTTTTGCTAATCCTTCATATTCTCCAGATCGAATGAACGGCAAACTTTTTCGCTCTAATATCCGGGCTGAATATTCATAAAGATAAACCGGAATTTTTAATTGATCACCGACACGTTTTCCGAGTCGATACGATAATTCAACACAATCTTCCATGGTTACACCACTCACCGGAACCAGAGGACAAACATCAGTGGCACCCATTCGTGCATGGGCACCTGAATGTTGCTTCATATCAATCACTTCAGCCGCAGCTGCAATGGCTTGAAAAGCACCTTCTTCCACATCAGAAATGGAACCTACAAAAGTCACAACAGTCCGATTTGTATCTTTACCTGGATCCACGTCCAATAGTGTAATTCCTTCTATACTCTCTATGGCATCGGTAATTTCCCTGATTTTGACTAAATCGCGACCTTCGGAAAAATTCGGCACACATTCAACAAGTTGTTTCACAGTTTTACCCCGTTCCAGATAATTGAATTAAGTAGTAAATCAGCCATAACACAATTGCCAATAATATTGCAGTTTTCAATAGAGATCGGGATGGAAGTCGCCGATCAATAATCCTTGTAAAAAAATGATTATTATGTTCTCTAATCATATTCCGGCAAAAAGAAATAGAAAGAAATTTACGAACGGACTCATCACCATCCAAATGGGTGAAATTCTCGTAAAATAACCAATCATTATCAATCCTAATAATATCTGGGGTCCATACCTCTGTAGTTTGTAAACCAGTTCCGGATTTTTCCTCATCATGAGTCCGGAGAATATTTGTGAGCCGTCTAAAGGCGGTATGGGAATCATGTTAAACACTGCCAGCATTATATTGATCTGTGTGAACAAGAAGATCATCATGGCGATGGATCCTCCTATAAAACCAGACCGAATAATCATTCCACCAATAAATGCCAATAGCAAATTTGCAGCCGGACCCGCAAAGGCGATCTTCATCATATCCACCCGGGGATTGGAAAGATACCGTGTATCTACCGGTACCGGTTTTGCCCAGCCAAAACCCACAAACAATATCATTAATGTGCCAAACGGATCCAAATGCGCCAATGGATTTAATGTGAGCCTTCCGGAATAACGGGCTGTGGGATCACCCAGCTTATTGGCTACCCAGGCATGGGAAAATTCATGAAAAACCAGAGCAAACAGCAAAACTGGAATTAATAGGACTAATACTTCTATTGGGATTCTGAATAACATTGCTTTTATTGAGAGAAATTAAAAAGTAATTACCTTGCAGGCTAAAGTTTGACTCTGAATGATTAACAATGGTATAAAAAAATAAACTAATCTGATAAACAAATAATTAATATCATTGCAAAAATACCATTTTCCTTGTTTCATGAAACTCTCTATCACTCTCTTTTGATACAGCATTTATTCTGTAGATATACATTCCCGAGGAAAGATTTCTTCCGTATTTGTCTTTACCATCCCACATCACATTCTTAAAACCGACCTTTTCGGTTCCATTGATAAGAGTTTTTACATCTCACCCCATAAGATCATAGATTTTAAGAATAACCATTGATTCTTCAGGTAAGTCATAGCGTAGTGGTTGTTGGATTAAAGGGGTTGGGAAAGGAAATATGAAGTGCAAAATCTATTGGTATTTCACTAAGTATTTTTTGTCCTATTTGGATATTGTATTTAGTTCTAACCCAGTTTGAAAATGGTGACAATTGATTACTATAGTCTTCAGCCTTTATTTTGTAGTATACATAAGCAGAAAATCTTCCGGTTTGGATTGTTATTCCGTTGTCTGTATATGAAGTTCCAGGTGCGTTCACGGTAGCAATAAGTACATAATCATTGTCTGTTCCAACTCTCTTTCTATAAATTTTAAAGGTTTTAATATCAGGTTCAGGATTTGAGTTCCAGTTTAGTGTTGGACTCTGTCCAACAGATCCTGAAATTGAAAGTCCGGTTGGAGTAGATGGTGGAGCAACAGCATAAAATGTGTTAATTCTCCCGTATCCCATGTATTGATTCCACCCATTGGTATATGAAAATTGTCCGACCTTCTCGGCGGATTTCTCAATGATTGTCTCAACTTGCTTTGTTGTAAATGTACTGTCAATACTTAATATTAATCCTGCTAATGCAGCCACATGAGGAGCGGCAAGTGAAGTTCCTCCAGTTAGTGCTACATAAAACGTATAGCCCCAACTATTTACATGCAAAACAGGAAATCCCCTTCCAGGAGCTGCCACATCAACAGAATCACCATAATTCCAGTTAGTTTTTGCAGAATCTAAACTATCGGTAGCTGTAACGCCTATTACATTGGGATACATAACTGGATATTGGGGATGAGGGACAGGGTCACAGTGAGGATTTGATGCATTGCCAAATGATGCAACAACCACAACTACCTGGGATATTGCATCAGCTACTGCTTGGGAAACACTTTGGTAATCGAAGGGGAAACCATCCTTTGTAGTTTTAAAACTAAAATTGATTACATCAGCACCAAGGTCAACAGCTGTATCGATTACAGCTGGTAGATTAATTTTATACCTAACAGTATCAGTTAGATCATAAAATCCTAATCCAATTAAACCAAGGTTCCATTCCAGGCTTGCTACCATAGTATCGTTATCTGTAGTTGCTGCAATAATTCCAGCAACTCCAGTACCATGAGTTGAAGAATCGTCAGACACATCGTTGTCCCATTAAAAAAGATTTTGTTGTAACTCAGGATGTCTAAAATTAACTTCCCCTATTTCAATAACTGCAACTCTGACAGAGGAGTTTCCCTGAGTAATTCCCCAAGCAGTGTCAGCATCTATTTTTATAAGATTCCACTGATCACCGGTCCCATACAATGAATCATTTGGTGTTACTTCATCGATGGCTTGAATTGGTTGATGTGCATATTCAACAGATGGTGAACTTTCGAATAAATCAATTAAACTATCAATAGGTACCAAAGTGTCAAATTTCAGAGTAAAAACCTGGGACCATTCGTTTATAACAACAGTCTCACCAGTACGTTTATTAATCCTGAATATATCTCCCCAGGTGGCAGATGGAATCACTTTTCTTAATTCGTATTGTCCATAGGTAGAGTTAAGATTGTTCATTGTAGCCACAAGCCCTGTAAATCTATTGTTTACCTGATTCATTGAAACTGTTCTATCTCCACTTAAGGAATTAAATATATAGTCTGAGAATTTAACTGTTATACGATCAGAATAGCGTACTCCATCAATATCGATGATGGGAGATTCTGATACTACGTTTTGTGCTGAAATGAATGCATTTAAACATACTATTGTGATTATTAGGGTTTTCACTTTCATTGTCTTCCACCCATTCATTTATTGGACTGTTATCATTTGATAACCGAGTCGATCTAGGTTTGTAATTGCATCGTAAACAAATTCATCATACATGATGTGTTTGTAATTATCTTTTAGGAAGTGGTATAAGTCACTAAACAGGTACGGAGCATAAGGATGTCCGGAATCAGGATATATCATCGGGACGTAGTAATAATCACTAGGCGTTACAACGTTACCAAAAGAGCATCCAATTGTACAAATACCTACCTGGCCTACAACAGTTGATTCATCTCCGGGAGCAAGTGTTTCCCAACCTCGATCTAAGTCGTTATCCTCGTGGTAATTTATAGAATATTCATGATCAAGGGTATTAATTAAAACCCAGTCCCGCACGTGTGTTTCTACAATAAGCGCCTTCATGCCAATTACTATAGTATCGTTGAATACATTTTTAACGGTAACCGTCACTCGAAGGATATCACCATGTGTTTCAACGCTATCTTCCAATGTTTGTGAAATTTCAAATACCTGTTCCAATTGTTCTGTTGGTACATGGTTGTCTTCGTCAACATCACCCGTGTTGGATGTGATACGATTACCTTCTACATGAATTTCCAATTGACCAAGATCATAGTTAGTATGATAATAATACAGTGTAAATACGCCACTAGTATCCACTGTATCCGGAATTGAAAGAATAAAGTTTCCGTCTATATCAGTGACTGTCCCAACATTTGCTCCTGACAGGTACACAATAATCCCATCGTGTTCGGTCTGGTTTTCTAAAGTTACATGACCCTGTACTTGGTTGTGAGATAATCCATTCCCATCAGACTTTTGTTCGCAGGAATAAAAAACAAACAATAAGCCCGTAAACATAATAATATGGCTAAGTCGGTTCATACCTTTATTATCCATTAATATATATCTTAATAATTTCATCTTTTTTCTAAGCTGTGGAATTTACATACAGATTAACACTATTTACCACCGGGGATGAAATGTACGGTGTACCTCCTTTAAATGTTCTTTATCTAAATGTGTATAAATCTGGGTAGTGGAAATATCCACGTGTCCCAGCATTTCCTGCACAGCTCGAAGATCTGCCCCCCCTTCTAATAGATGGGTAGCGAAGGAGTGTCGAAGAGTGTGAGGACTCACTTTTTTGGTAATCCCTGCAGCTTGGGTCCACTTTTTCAATATATTATAAACGGACATACGAGTGAGCGGTCTACCATTTCTGCTTAAAAACACAATTCCTTTTGTCTCGCGTTTTCGAGCAAGGAGTGAACGGTCATTCTGTATATAATTATTTAATTTTTTAATTGCACATTTTCCCATGGGAACCAACCGCTCCTTATTCCCTTTTCCTGTGACACGAATCATTTCATAATCGAAAATAACATTTGTCAAATTCATTTGGCATAATTCAGAAACTCTCATTCCGGTAGAATACAATATTTCCAACAAGGCAAGGTCTCGCTTTGCCAGAGGAACTTTTTCATCAATTGCATCCAAGATATCATCCACTTCCTGAATCGACAATACAGTCGGTAACTTCCTGGGAAGTTTGGGTGCTTCCAAAAATTGTGATGGATTCGTCAACAAAAGTTTTTCAGCATTTAAGAATGAATGATACGATCGGATGGATGAAAAAACCCTGGTAATACTAGTTGGCTTAAGGTGTAAATCAGCTAACTCCCGAATAAACCCGCGAATATGTTTTTGCTTAATTTTATCAACATTAGTCAATCCTTTTTTTTCCAAATAGGAGAAGTAATTCCTGAGGTCGTGTTGATAAGCATCAATGGTATTTATTGCCAAATTACGCTCCACACGAAGCATGGATATATAATCATAAAGGTGAGTTTCCATTATTCACTAATGAACGTTTTTTCAACCATTTCACATAAAATATGTTCAGCCAACAAGTGTCCCTCCTGAATTCTTTGTGTCTGGTCACTGGGGATTGAAATAGTCACATCTCCCATTTCTTTTAACTGTCCTCCTGATTTCCCTGTAAGAACAATCACAGATATTCCTTTTTCTTTTGACGTAATTACTGCATTAATAATATTCCTTGAGTTTCCACTGGTAGAAATAGCAACCAGGACATCTCCTTCCTTTCCAAGACCTTCAACCTGGCGGGAAAAAATGGAATCATAATCCGTATCATTCGCCCAAGCTGTAATAAAGGATGTATCTGTCGTTAAAGCAACAGACGATATTGGTTGTCGGTGGTGACTGACCAATCCACCCATAAGTTCAGCTGCCATGTGCTGAGCATCTGCTGCACTACCACCATTCCCACACCAAATAATTTTGTGACCATTATTTGCAGCTCGAATCATCATATCCGCTGCCGATTCAATATCTTCTACACAAGCGACAATCATCGTATTGTGAATGTCCGAACTTTCTCTTATTTGTTGGATAATATTCTGTCGATCAATCATTATTATGCTCCATGGATTGCATCAGCAAAATCTTTCATTAGACCATTATTTTTATTTTCTTCCAGAATGGTTCCCGTTACAATAAAAGATGCACCTGCATTGACACGATCTCTTGCTTCCACCGGGGACCGAATACCCCCTCCCACAATCAGAGGTAATGTAGATTGTGAAGAAATTTTTTCAATGATTTCAACTGGTATTGATTCTTTTGCACCACTTCCAGCTTCCAAATATATCAATTTTTTACCCAAAAATTCCGCTGCCAATGCATGAGCAACAGCGATATCCGGACGTGCCATTGGGAGTGGTTTGGTTCCACTCATGACTTCAACTGTGGAACGGGCTCCTCCATCAAAAAGCAAGTAAGCTGTCGGTATAACTTCAATACCGATGTCTTTTACGATGGGAGCAGCAATCACTTGTTCTCCAATTAGATAATGGGGATTACGCCCGGAAAGCAAGGACATAAATAACATGGCATCATAATGTTGATTCAATTGATTAACCCCTCCGGGAAAAAATATTACAGGGATGGTTGATTCTTTTTTTATAGAAGCGACTCGGTCATTGTGCTTGCTATCCATCATTAGACTTCCACCAACAAACAATGCGTCAACTCCTGCTTGATTAGCAGCGCGTACTTGTGAAATTAATGTATTATTATTTTTCTTATCAGGATCAATCAGAACAATATATCCCGCACTATTTTCTTTCTTTATATCAAGAAGATATTGATAAACAGAGTCCATATTTATCCTAGTAATTCTTTATAAGACAGGGGAGAAAGTAAGTCATCAATTTCACTTTTATTCTTAATTTTTATTTTTACAATCCAACCCTCACCGTAGGGATCAGTATTCACTTTACCTGGCTGGTTATCTAAATATTCATTTATTTCTACAACTTCACCAGAAATGGGCGAGAATAAATCAGCTACTGTTTTAACTGCCTCGATAGTTCCAAAGGGGTCCCCTGCTTTAAAATGATCACCAATTTCAGGAAATTCAATGAACACAATATCGCCCAACTCTCCTTGCGCAAAATCTGTAATACCAATGATGGCTATATCATCTTCAGTTTTAACCCATTCATGGTCATTAGTGTAATTTATTTTTGAAGGAATTTTCATCAAATTCTCCGATTTAGTTAATATTTTGGACTATACTCAAATGTTTCCAAAAAGCTTGTGTCAAAAATCCCGGATTGAAATGTTTCATCTTTCATAATTGCCTGATGGAAGGGAATCGTTGTTTTTGGTCCTTCGATAATGGTTTCTTCTAAAGCCTGTTGCATTCGTTTAATAGCCCTGATCCGGGTACTGGCGAATACAATGAGTTTCCCTATCATGGAATCATAATATTTGGGTATTTCATACCCGGCATATGCATGAGAATCGATTCGCACACCTTTTCCACCTGGAAAGTGCAAACTGGTAATAGTCGCGGGAAACGGAAGGAAATTATTCGTTGGGTCTTCTGCATTAATACGGCATTCGATTGAATGACCTCTCATTTTAAAATTTTTATATTTTTCAGGGTATTTTTCTCCTGCGTGCATTCGAATCTGCTGTTTTATTAAGTCAATACCGGTAACCATTTCAGTAATTGTATGTTCAACCTGAATTCTTGTATTCATTTCCATAAAGTAAAATTGATGGTTCTTATCCATCAAAAACTCAACAGTTCCCACGCCAAGGTACTGAACTGTTTTTGCACCACGAATCGCCATTTCACCCATTTTATGACGCAATTCTTCATTGACAAATGCCGAAGGAGATTCCTCGATTAATTTTTGGTGTCGCCGCTGTATGGAACATTCCCTCTCGCCTAAATGGATACAATTGCCATGTATATCAGCCAAAATCTGAACTTCAATATGCCGGGGATTTTCCACAAATTTTTCCATATACATATCACCATTATTGAAATTTCTCATTGCTTCTGAACTGGCATCTTTGAATGACTTTTTCATCTCATCGCGTTCTCGTACCAAACGCATTCCTTTCCCACCTCCACCCGCAGTTGCTTTGACCATGACCGGATAACCAATTGTATCTGCTAATGTCAGGGCTGCCTCTAAATCAGTTAAAAGACCATCACTTCCGGGAATTACAGGTACGCCTGCCTTTTTCATCGTTTCTCTAGCCATGGATTTATTGCCCATGGCGTCGATAATCTCTGATGATGAACCAATAAATGTAAATTCATTCTCAGCACAAATTCTTGAAAATTCAGCATTTTCTGCTAAAAATCCGTACCCCGGATGAATAGCATCCGCATTTGTAATTTCGGCAGCAGCAATAATTCTTGGAATATTTAAATAACTATCGACACTGAGAGGCGGTCCAATGCAAACTGCTTCATCCGCAAATTTTACATGGAGTGAGAACTCGTCCGCTGTAGAATAAATAGCCACAGTTTTGATATCTAATTCATGACAGGCACGAATAATTCGCAGTGCAATTTCTCCGCGATTGGCAATGAGAATCTTTTTGAACATTACCTATCCGTCTGGATCGATAATAAATAAAGGCTGATTATATTCCACCGGTTGAGCATTTTCCACTAATACTTTCTTGACAATTCCACTCATTTCAGCTTCAATCTCATTCATAATTTTCATTGCCTCAATAATGCATAGTGTATCCCCCGTCTTGACGTGATCACCTATATGGACAAACATATCTTCTTTAGGTCCTGGAGCTAGGTAAAATGTTCCTGGCATGGGTGATAGTACCTGATGGCCGGAGACTGTTTCTTCTACTGGTAAATCAGTTATGACGGGGTTTAGTATGGGAGAGACGGGGACCGGACTTGCAGACGGTGGTTGTGATGTGTTATTTGTCGCAACAGGCGCAGTTTTTACAACCCGATATCGGCGGCCGATAAATGTCAAATCAATTTCATTTACATCGCTATGCTCAAGTATATAAATTATTTCTTTTAATCTATCCTGCCACATTTTTTCCTCTATCTGTTGAGTTAAATTCTAGATCTCTCTATATAATCCCCTGTCCGAGTATCAAGTTTTAATACATCCCCTGGCTCAATAAATAAAGGAACATGAACTTCATATCCGGTTTCAAGTATTGCGGGTTTTGTCGCTCCGGTGGCCGTATTACCCTTCATTCCCGGTTCGGTATGAGAAACTTCTAAGTGAACATGAGCCGGTAAACGAATATCCAATACTTCATTACCATCAAATAGTAAATCCACGTTCATACCTGCTTTTAAAAAGGATTTGTTTTTTCCAATAATTTCATTGCTGATATTAATTTGCTCATAAGTTTGATTATCCATCATAATATACTGATCACCATCTTGATAGAGAAACTGCATTTCTTTTGCTTCGATACGAATGAATTCCAATTTTACACCGGCATTGAAGGTTTCATCAATTACTTTCCCAGTTTTGATATCTTTTAATTTAGTTCTAACAAAGGCAGGGCCTTTGCCAGGTTTAACGTGCAGGAATTCAATCACTTTCATTCGCTTGTTTTTATGGAGGATGACTGAACCGTTTTTTATATCTGATGTAGTTGCCATTGGTTTCCTTTTAATAAGTATTAAATTTAAACCATTGAACCCGTATTCTCAAACGAGCTTAACGAGTTTATGCGTTGGATGGTAAGGGGGGTTTCCAATAAGGTGTAGTAGATTTTATAAAATGTTCTGCTGTCGAAAGGTCATCTGAACATACTTTTTTTTCAGGAATCATTTTTGCATATTTGATCATGTCAGAACGGTTGAGTAGTGTCAGCCATGCGCTCATTTCCTCTTCGGAGAATGGAAGATAGCTCTTTAATTCCTTGATTTCATCTGTAGACATTTCCAGTGTTTTATAAAAAAGACTGTTTTCGACATATTCCCTTAAAATATAGGATATTTGTACATACAATTCTTTAACATTTGATTGAAAACCCTGGTTGGATTTAAGAGCATTAATTTTTTTCAATGCGATTTTATCCGGATCGAGTTTGATCACATCCGCCGATTTCACCAGTTTCTCTTTTTTGTATCGATAATTTATCCAAACCATGAGGGATAGCGAAGTAAAAAGAATCAATAGTAAAATGATCAGTTTCCATTGATAATTTTTTGAAATTGGAACCGGATCTTTGATCGGTTTCATCAGACCAGCTAAAGTTGGATCAGCCGATGAAACAATTAATATATCCTGTGGATCTGTTTGCATAACCAAATCCAGTGTACTATCAGAGTTCATGATGCTAATCGTTATGGGAGGAATTGTAAATCGACCAGTATCCCAAAAAACATATTGAAATTTGTTTAGATAATGATCTTCTTCTTTAATTATTGTTGACTTTCTAATTTCTAAAGAAGGCGATTTTTCAAAATCTTCCACCATGATGAACTGATGATCAGCTACATTTACCTTTATATCAGAACGGATTATGTCGCCAATTGTTGCAGTGGTAGTATCAAATTGGGCTTCCAGTGATATTGATTTTTCTTCAATATTCTGGCCGCAACCCATTAAATATATAAATCCAACTAATAATAAAATACGAATCAATTCAGTTTTTCCCGTCTTTTAAAATAATTCATTAGTGGTTCAACGTAATCTTTATCTGTAGATATATGAATCAGATCAAATCCTATCCGATCGCATTCTTTTTTAAATAACTCCTGGCTTTTTATAACACTTTCATTAAATCGTTGACGTTCCCGGTCAGAGCTCGTATCAATCCAGGTAGAATCTTCTGTCTCAGGATCGTGTACTTTTAACAATCCTATATCTGGAATATTCACTTCGAACGGGTCACAGATTTTCAAACCAATAATATCGTGTTTCCTATTGACCATTTTTAAACTGGACCAATATCCATCATCCATAAAATCAGATAATAGAAAAACAACACTGTGACGATTGGAAATATTTAAAAGAAAATCAAGTGCTATTTTTAGAGAAGTTCCTTTACCTCTAGGTTGGTGAAACAGCAATTCACGTACTACTCGCAATACATGTGATTTTCCTTTCTTCGGTGCGATATATTTTTCCACCTCTTCACTGAATAATATTAGACCAACTTTATCATTATTTTTAATAGCCGAAAATCCCAAAACAGCAGCAATTTCTGCAGCCAACTCACTTTTGAATTGAGACCGGGTTCCAAAATGGCCAGACCGACTGACATCAACCAAAAGATAGACTGTTAACTCTCGTTCCTCTTCGTATACTTTAACAAACGGAGAACCTGCCCGAGCAGTCACTTTCCAATCAATCAGACGGATATCATCGCCAGGCTGATATTCTCTGACTTCTGAAAACATCATTCCTCGACCTTTAAAGACCGAGTGATACTCACCCCCAAATAAGTCATTGACTAGTCCTTTGGTTCTTATCTCAATATATCGGACTTTCTTTAATATTTCTTTGGAAATCATATTATGGAACAGGAAATTTTGAAATGGATAACAAAAACTAAATCTTCATTAACCATTTTATTTTTTCCTTACATTAAGGGATTTCAACGCTATCAAATAGCCGTTGTAGAATATCTTCAGGAGTTAATTCTTCTGCTTCAGCTTCATAAGTCAAAATTACACGATGTCGAAAAATATCTCTTCCAACATATCGAATATCCTCCGGTGTCACATATCCTCGATGCTGCAAAAATGCCCTGGATTTTGCAGCCAAAATTAAATTAATGGTAGCTCTCGGTGACGCTCCATATTCAATCAGGTTTTCTAAATCTGATAAATTATATTTCTTGGGATCCCGAGTTGCAAAAACCAGATCCAAGACATAATCCTCTACTTTTTCATCAACGTAGATATCATTTATAATCCCCTGTGCTTTAATAATTTGCTTTGTTTGAATAACAGGTGATATTTTCTGATTTTGAACTGTTGTTGCCATCCGTTTTAAAATGGATCTTTCTTCATCAATGCTTGGATAATTCACTTTTAGTTTCAACATGAAGCGATCCACCTGGGCTTCCGGGAGCGGATAGGTTCCCTCTTGTTCAATAGGGTTCTGCGTTGCCATTACTAAAAATGGTGCATCTAGTTTATAGGTTTCTTCTCCTATCGTTATTTGTCTTTCCTGCATGGCTTCCAATAAAGCGCTTTGGACTTTTGCAGGTGAACGATTGATTTCATCTGCTAAAATGATGTTGGCAAAAATCGGACCTTTTCTTGTTTCAAAATTGCTTGTTTTTTGATTATAAATTAATGTCCCTAGTAAATCGGCAGGTAGCATATCAGGTGTAAATTGAATCCGTTGAAATTTAGTATTGATTAACTCGGCTAATGTCTTGACAATCAGGGTTTTAGCTAATCCGGGAACCCCTTCCAATAAAATATGTCCATTTGCCAACAAACCAATCAATATTCGATTAATTAAGTCATCCTGACCTACAATAACATTTCCAAGGGCTTTTTTTAATTCGTCTACAAATCCGGATTCTCTTGCAATCCGCTCATTAATTTCAGTTAAACTAAATTTAGTCATTATTTAATCTCTATGATTTAGGAAGCAATATGTTTTAATGCAGGAATTTCGTTAATGTCTTTTCCTAAATTATCCATCTCAAATTGGACGGATGGCGCTAATTCATGGTTGGGATATTTCTTCAAAAATACTTCATAAGAATTTTTTGCTTTTTCTAAATCCTGGACATCTCCAAACTGGGGATTTGCATAAATATAACCTACCATAAACTGTGCCTTTGGTGAATCTGCAGACATATCATATTTTTTTACAACCATATTGTAAGCGGATATAGCAGCATCGAAGTCGCGCAGATCATTCATGTAAATATCACCAATGAGATATTGTGCTTTTGCTGCTAATGGGTCGTCAGGATAATATTTAATTAAATTTTCAAGATTTTCCAATGATGATTTTATATTTTTTGCATTTCGATCAATTTCTGATTGCTTAAAATATTCATCAGCTGATTTTGTACCTTCACAACCAATAACAACCAAACTTAAGATTGAAAGATAAAGTAAAAATTGTTTCATTTTCCCTGTTAACCTCATTTTTTAACGCCGAATTTACATCATCAGTTATATTCAACAATACGTAACTGAATGCCTTATACTATAGATGGTTTTATGAGTTCCCTAAAAAGCGTAAAGTACATCTAATAATATTTCCCAATTTTCCGGGTGATTCAATTGATAAGCGTACTCAAGCCTGACGGGACCAAATGGAGAGCTATAGGTCAGCCCGATTCCCACATCCCACAATAAGTCTTTAATACTCGGTCTCTCCTGATAGTCCCAAAGTTGACCGCCATCAGTAAAAAGTTCACCACCGAATTGTCTGACAATTGGGAACCTTAATTCACCATTTACTAAAAACCGGACTTCTTTACCATTCTTAGAAATATTGGAAACATTCTGACTTTCCGGAAATTGAAGCGCTTTCCAACCTCGAAGTGTTTTTGTCCCACCAAGATAAAATTTTTCAAATAACACTTCTTCAAATTGATTATAAGTCGAATCCCAATTAAAAATCACTCCAAATTTCATTCGCGATGCTAACACAATTTTTCCTACGATTGGAAGATAGGATTGTGCACCTGCATCTACTTTCTGGTATTCCCTTGTTCCACCCAAAAGACCACCGACGCTAAAAACGTCACCAGTAACAATAATTCCCCGAGTTGGAAAAATGGGATGATCAGAATAATCTAATTTTGTTTTTAATGAAATCATTCTTTGTTCAACATCTTTACTCTCATTGTCATCTTGATTAAACTTCTCCCATCTCATGCCAAACTGAATAAACGATGTTTCAGAAAATCGATTGATGGTAGACCAATTAAATCCATACCGTTGAATAAAAGGCTTATCACTAGATCCATATTTTTTATATAATTCATAAATGGTTTGAACTTTGGTAGGAAACCTCACGCCCAACAGCCACTGGCTTTCCAGGTTGGCATTGATTTTAAAACGTGGATATCTTAACCCTTCTTCAGTTGGGATTTCCATTGATGTTCTAGTTGATAACCGTACAGATGTACCGAATAGACTTCGATTTTTCCATTGCAAAAAAGCTCCGGGACCTGAAAGGGTTAATCCCCCAAACTCAATTGGAACAAATCCACCTTCAGATGATATCTCCCTTTTTGGAAAATACCGAACTTCTGTTACTAAATTCACCTCGGAATCACTTTGCAAATACCTTACAGGGTAAATATTCGCAAATGAATATTGTCCCGTCTCCAATATTTGTCTCTGTGATTTTTGAATTTTTCCGAGATCATATAATTCATTGGATGAAATCACCCATTCTCTTTCAATATAATGGTAATCTGAAGAGTCCACTCCCTCAATATATAAATTCCGAATATGGACATCTGGTCCTTCCGAAATATAAATAAAAATATCTGCAGAGTCCTGAATAACTTTTTCAATATTAATTTTGACAAATAATTTTCCCAGATGATGATATCTTTCTTCAATAAGACTAGCATTTATTTTTAAGGTGATGGGGTTTAGTGGTTTATTTAATTTTAATTTAAGTAAATCAAGGATAGTTTTATCTGAAACTAAATGATTCCCATTAACATAGATAGAGTGGACAAAGGTTTGGGCGCCTTCTTCTATGATAAAATATACATCTACTTCTTCTCCATTAACTGAGAACGAATCCCGAACAGTTGTATTAAGAAAACCTTTAGAGAGATAATAGTTTTTAATAGTAATTCCATCTAATTTTAGGATTCTTCGATCAAATTCTGTCTTTGAAAAAAGGAAAGAATTTTTCAGGTTAATGTTATTTTCGAGGAGATTATTTTTTATAGAATTATTCCCGATAAAATAGATATTATCGACGAATAACTTTTTATCCGCTTGAGCAATAATGATCCCTGTCAAAAGGATAATATATCCCCATCGTGTGTATTTTAGCATTTAACTTTGAATTTAGTACGAATATCTCAGGCGGTATTTTACGTGCATATTACCCGTTTCATCAACATTTCCTACCAAAGAAACATAACGATTTATCCGAAGTTCCACACCCACTTTATTTGTGTTCGGATTTGAAAGTGAAAAAGACCTTTTATAAGAGTAATTAAGAGATAAATTATCTGAAATTTGTCTTTCGGCGCTAATGGTGAAATCCTGATTATTATTAGGGTCAAGTAAACCGGCCGTACCTGAAATACTTACATTATCAATTATTCCAGATTTATTAATTCCCGTAGCTTGTAATAAATTTCTTTCCAATTGTCTTTCCAGGTATGCTCCTAATATATTTTGAGCTTGATTACCAAATCCTTTGGCTGATATTTCCTGGTCCTCAAACCGATTTCCAATGGTCAATAACTCAATAATGTCACTTTCTGAAAAACCGCTTGATGATTCCAGAATAATTTGTGGATTATCCCATGCTCCGATCAATTTAATTGTAATATGTTCATTTTTAATTTTAGTAAAAGCATCAATATCCAGGTAAGGATTAAACCCCTTTTTATTAAATGCCATATATCCCTCTGAAATAGTAAAAACATTTTGATTGAAATAGAATTTCCCCCCTCGCACAAATAATTCACCACCATAATTAGATTCCAAATTTCCTAATTTTGTTAAGCTCAATTCTCCTGAAAGGTGAGCATCGATTTGCGAATTACGCAGTGCAAAATTTCCGGTAATAGGAAAATTAAGTTTATAACTTATTTGTAAACTGCCTTCAGCATCAGAAGAATTGACACTAGAATTTTGAGTAAATTCCTGGTACATCACAGCATCCACTGGCTCAATTACTCCAGCGATTTCAATTGTATCCCGACCTGTCAATGTTAAATCCAGATTACAAATTCCCTCCATATCACCAAGTAATGTTCTGAAATGTAGTTCTTCTCCTTTAACCTTCAAGTGATAATATGGCTTGAAAAACCTTCTCATATCCATGGTTCCTGATACCTGAATATTTGGAGTTGGATTATCGTTAGGATTATTGACCATAGATCCTGTCAAAGATGTCCAAGTAAACTGATTCTTTTTTAATTTGCCGAGACCGTTAACATGGGTAATAGGGTCGTCGAGTTGTACGGAGTAAATCGTGGCATCTTTACTTGAAATATATCCATCCCGAATCAACCGGTCGACAGGACCAGTTAATTTTAATTCAATATTAAAATCTCCTGTAATCGAATCAACTGTTGAGATATAGGTCGTTAAAAATTCTAAGTTATTAGTGTGACCATCTACAATTAGCCAAAGGGAATCACCTAAAAAATATTGACCAAATGACTTTGAAGAGATATTGTAGTCAATAGGTAAATATGCTGCTCCATGCATTTCAGAATTCTGATATTCTGACGAAAATTTATTTAAATAGAGTCTTTGTCCGTCAAACAATCCTTCTGAAGCAACTCTTCCTAAATACAATTGATCCCATACAGCATCCTCAATAATAATGCTAAAATCAAAAATAGTTTTTTCCGGACTCCCTCCCAGATGGTATCCTCCGGTTATTTTTCCAGCCATAAAATATTTAGATAGGCTGAATTGGGTTAACAAAGATAAATCCAAATCATTAAAAATCATGTAAAAATCAAATTCTCTACTGCTATCTTTTTGTTTACCAATTGGAATAAACCCAGATATTGTTACTAATTCTACTTTATTGTATGTCATGGATATTTCTTTAACATTCAAGATTGACTTATAAATAGAACCTGATAAAACTAACTCAGTAAATTTTTGTTTTGCAGCTATTCCATTTTTCAATTTGACATCGAGTTTAACTTCAGGATAATCATTGACATCTACAATTGATATGTCTCCAAAACTCAATCCGGACACATGATAACGCTCGTCCTTCGTAAAAAGCTTCATAATATCTGCGTTGATATTTGACAAATGAAACTGACCTCTTATTTCATCTTGAATAACCATTTGACCGGTTATAATACCGTCATCAATATGGATTTCAAATGGATAGAACTCTAATTTATTTGGATAATATTTTACAGAAAAAGGTTCGGCATTAATGAAATAATGGTTTTCAAAAGCTATTTGCATATGGTCTATTAGTAAAGTGCTGTCGGGAGAAATCAAACCTGATATTTGAAGAAAATTATCTCCTTGCTTGAATTCAGCACTTTGTATTTCGATGCCTTCCTGAGAAAAAGCAATGTCCACTAGACCTACATCAAAGCCATATTTACGCCAAGAACCATTTCCGATTTTCCCTGTAAAAAACCCATCCCCGCCACTTTTTGAAGGTGTCCAGTCTGCGTTTAATATAATATTATCAAATATCATATCCTTATAGGACAGATTCTTGCAATCCAGTTCTGCTCTAACTGTTGGATTTCCTAAATTTCCCGATATTCTCAAATCTCCTGTTGCAATACCACTTTTTAGCGAATCAGACCAGAAGTTATTAATTAAAAAAACACTGGCTTCATTCAATTTTAAATCGAGGTCTACCTCTTTCTTTTCGATATTCACAAATCCCTTGGCGTTTACAAAACTAGGACCGATACTGATATTCAGGGGATCATTAAATGAAAAAATATCGTTATTATAAAAAAATGTACCAGATACAGAAATATCCCTGTCGCCATATAGTTCGGATTCATTAATCTCTAAAGTCATTGTAATATCACCAACATGATTCTTTTTAACAGTTCCTTCTACCATAACGGTACCGTTGATATTCGTTTTTTTTTGATCAATCATCCATTTGCTTAAATCAAATTGTGTTAATAATACATTTCCGCTCAAGCGACCGCTATCCTCATATATTCCCGTAATGGATAATAATGTTTCTTCGCTCTCCAAGCTCAACCTATTTATGCTAAAATAATGATCATATCGAGTCAGAGATAACTCTCCTTTCATCAATAAGCCTAATGGATTTTTTAACGTCAAATCTCCTTGAATTCGCTTAAGATCTGATTCGAAATATAAATAAGTTTCTAATGAGGAGAATTTTTGCTTTAACGGTAGATTTTTAAAGAATTGATCAGGAATATTATACTGATCGACATGAATGCTCCCGGACAAATCAGGCATGATTGTCCAGTCATAATAGATTTCACCATCAAAAGGTAGTCCATTGACTATACCATTTGCAGGCACAAGTTCAGCATGAGTGTCAAACACTTTTAAAGATGTATTTCTTAAAAGAGCGTATCCAAGTGAATCATTTAGCGTAGCTGAAAATTCATTAATAATAAATTCCTTATCGGTCGGTTTAATAAGCAAATGACTGTTAAGTGAGAAATCAATTAAAAAAGTATCTGTTGGTAAAGGAATAGTCACAGAACCACTGAGTAATAAATCTTCTATTGTGATATTTAAATCATTGATGGTTTTGTGGGTTGATGTCGTATCCTTATTATTAACAACTAAACTATCCTTGTTAAACACAGGATGTATTTCAATATTTTCGACTTCCAGGTAAGAAAAGGTTGGATGACTAAAAACAGACTTAAAGTAATTCATTCTAAGTTTGAATTTTCCCAGAATAATTTCTGATCCATCTTTTTTCGTCAACTGAAAACCGTTACCGCTTATCGTACTTAACAGATTGCCCCTTAATTCCGGTATTTGCAGTTTCCATTCAGTATGATCAAGCCTATGATTAACATAAGTTTCAATTGTCTTTCTCCAATTTGATGATTGTAAAAAAATGCTCAATACAACAATCAAGATGAAAATAATACTAATGAATATGGTTTTGATGCGTGTCATTTACCTTTGAATGGTTTACCCGTCAATACGAATATACATGAGTCCAGTTCCAAAAACAAAAAAAGCGTTCCTTACGGAACGCTTTTCTTTTTTGATTATTAAAGTAAATTAATCAACTACTTCAAAATCGGCATCTTCAATTTCGCCTTCTTCTTTTTTAGTCTTTTTATCACTTTCGGAACTGGGCTCTGCCGAAGGTTGTTCTTTTTCCTTACTTGCATCATACATTTTTGAAGCCAATTTATTCCATTCAGAATTCAAAGCATCGGTGGCCGCTTTAATATCATCTTTATTCGAACTAGAATTGACTGTTTTCAGTTTTTCAACCACTTCATTTAATACCTTCTTTTCATCTTCTGATATTTTATCACCGAATTCTTCAATGTTTTTTTCTGTTTGGTATATTAGCTGCTCAGCTTGATTATGGATATCCACCATTTCTCTTTTTTCTTTATCCTCAGATTCATTCTTTTTAGCGTCATTTACCATTTTTTCAATTTCAACTTCGCTTAACCCGCTTGAAGCTTCAATGCGAATGCTCTGTTCTTTCCCAGTGGCCTTATCCTTTGCATTGACGTTCAGAATTCCGTTTGCATTAATATCAAACGTAACTTCAATCTGTGGAGTACCACGGCGTGCTGGAGGAATTCCGTCCAGATGAAAACGACCGATAGTTTTATTATCAACTGCCATTTCCCTTTCACCCTGAAGAACATGGATTTCTACAGTTGTCTGGTTATCCGCAGCAGTACTAAAAACCTGAGATTTCCGAGTAGGAATGGTTGTATTTCGCTCAATCAGTTTTGTGGATACACCTCCTAATGTTTCAATTCCAAGGGATAATGGAGTGACATCCAGAAGAAGAATGTCATCTACATCAC
This sequence comes from uncultured bacterium, assembly GCA_964466265.1. Taxonomy (GTDB): domain Bacteria; phylum Fidelibacterota; class Marinisomatia; order Marinisomatales; family TCS55; genus JADFRD01. The sequence continues at coordinate 80,133 of CAYXMX010000001.1, forward strand.
CTGAAAGGACTCCCCCCTGTATGGCTGCACCTAAGGCGACCACTTCATCAGGGTTCACACTTTTATTAGGTTCTTTACCAAAAATTTCTTTTACTTTTTCCTGTATTTTAGGAATTCTGGTTGAACCGCCAACCAAGATCACTTCATCAATTTCTGAAGCAGTTAATCCTGCATCCTTAATGGCTTTCAAACAAGGATTAATCGTTCGTTTTACTAAGTCAGAGACCAATTCTTCGAACTTTGCTCTGGACAGTGTCAAATTAAGGTGTTTTGGTCCTGAAGCATCTGCAGTTACAAACGGTAAATTAATTTCCGTTTGTTTTGAACTGGATAATTCCTTCTTAGCATTTTCAGCCGCTTCTTTTAAACGCTGCAACGCCATCGGATCATTTCTTAAGTCAATACCGTCACTTTTTTTAAATTCATCCGCAATCCAGTTAATGACTTTTTGATCGAAATCATCACCGCCAAGGTGAGTGTCACCATTAGTAGATTTTACTTCGAATACACCATCACCTAGTTCTAATATTGAAATATCAAACGTTCCACCACCTAAATCGAATACAGCGATTTTTTCATCTTTTTTCCGATCAAGGCCATAGGATAGGGATGCAGCCGTAGGTTCGTTAATAATGCGTCTTACATTTAGCCCTGCTATTTTTCCTGCATCTTTAGTCGCCTGACGTTGGGAATCGTTAAAGTACGCAGGGACAGTAATCACTGCATCAGTGACAGTAGTTCCTAAATGTTCCTCAGCCATTTGCTTTAGTTTTTGTAATACCATCGCACTGATTTCTGGAGGAGTGTACTCCTTATTATCTACTTTAACTGCAATAGAGCCACCCTTTTTCTTATTGACTGAATAAGGAACTTCCTCTATTTCTGTACCCACTTCATCAAACATCCTTCCCATGAATCGCTTAATTGAAAAAATAGTTTTCTGAGGGTTAGTCACCGCCTGGCGTTTTGCTGGTTGTCCAATAAGACGTTCATCATTTTTTGTGAAGGCCACAACTGAAGGTGTAGTTCTCCCCCCCTCAGGGTTGTTAATGACTGAAGGTTCTCCACCCTCAAGTACAGCAACACAGGAATTGGTCGTTCCTAAATCAATACCAATTATTTTACCCATTTTGTTAATTCCTTTTTTATGAATATTAAATTTTTATTAAATATTACAATTATTATACCGCCACATAATATAAACCTATATGGCACAATATCAGTGTTTATCTACCTATATGACAGATTTTATGAGGATTTTGTTTTATTAAGTGAGTTATCAGAAGACAATGCTGACTTTGATTTGGATTTTTTAGAAATATCTTTGGTAAAAAAGAATAACTCTTTTTTAGCTGTAATTTTAATGATGTCACCAGCTGAAAATGTTTCTTCTAATAACATTTCAGATAAAGGGTCTTCAAAACTATTTTGTATTTCGCGCCGTAAATGCCGAGCACCATATTCCCGATTAAATCCATTTTTCAATAGTAATTTTCTTGCCGATTGGCTTAATCTAATTTTTATATTTTTCTGAGCCAAGTTCACTCGAAGATCCTCTAATTGTAAATTAATAATATCCATGACATGTTTTTCAGTCAACGGATGAAAGACAATTGTTTCATCAATCCGATTTAAGAATTCTGGATTAAATGTTGTTTTTACAGTATCAAGAAGTTTTTCACGCATTTTTTTAAATGTTTTATCAACCGATTGATCTACAAATCCTAAGGATCCACCTTTCATGATCTCTTTGGTCCCCATATTTGAAGTCATAATAATAATCGTATTTTTGAAATCCACTTTTCTACTGAGGCTATCTGTCAGAACTCCCTCATCAAACATTTGAAGCAAAACATTAAATATATCAGGATGGGCTTTTTCAATTTCGTCAAATAAGACAACAGAATAAGGACTTCGGCGGACTTTCTCAGTTAATTCTCCGCCTTCCTCATACCCAACATATCCCGGAGGCGCACCTATGAGTCTTGAAATAGAAAACCGTTCACCGAACTCAGACATATCCATTTTTACTAAAGAACCGGAAAGACTAAATAAATAATTTGCTAATACTTTTGCTAATTCTGTTTTACCGACACCTGTTGGACCTAAAAATAAAAAAACACCGATGGGTCTTTTTGGATTCTTAAGCCCAGCTCGTGCACGTTGAATTGATTTTGAAATACTTTCGATCGCCTGACTTTGTCCAACGATATGCTTCTGGAGATTCACTTTCATTTTCAGTAGCTTTTTTGTTTCTGATTCGGCTACTTTATTCACAGGAATTCCAGATACCAACGATACAACATCAGAAATGGTTTCTTCCGTAATTATTTCAGGACTGGAGTGTTCCTCCTCGTGCCATTTTTGTTGAGCTTTGGATATTTGGTTTAATAATTTTTGTTCTTTATCTCTGAGATTAGCTGCTTCTTCAAATTTTTGTTCGGAAACTACTTTTTCTTTTTGATCTCGAATGAGATCAATCTTTTTTTCTAATTCAATAATATCATTCGGAACTACAATATTATGAAGATGAGCCCTTGAACCTGCTTCATCCATAATATCAATTGCTTTATCCGGTAAGTATTTATCAGTAATATAACGGTCGGACAAGTAAACACAGGCTTTAATCGCATTTTTATCATACCGAACGTTATGATGATCTTCGTAAGCCGTTTTGAGTCCATTTAAAATTTGTATCGTTTCTTCTTGACTGGGAGGATTAACCATGATTTTCTGAAACCGCCTCTCCAAAGCGCCATCTTTTTCGATATACTTCCTAAATTCATCCAATGTTGTTGCACCGATACAATGGATATCCCCTCTCGCAAGTGCAGGTTTGAACATATTGGAGGCATCCAATGAACCAGATGCTCCACCAGCCCCGACGAGTGTATGCAATTCATCAATGAATAGGATAAGGTTTTCAGCTTTTTCCAATTCAACCATTATGGTTTTCATTCGTTCTTCAAATTGCCCTCTGTATTTTGTCCCTGAAACAATTGAAGCCAAATCTAATGACAAAATACGCTGATTGTGGAGCAGCCGTGGAACTGATTTATTGATGATTCGTTGTGCAAGACCTTCAATAATTGCTGTCTTACCTACACCCGGCTCTCCAATTAAAACTGGATTATTCTTTTTTCTTCTCGATAATATTTGAGCGACACGCTCAATTTCACCCAGACGGCCAATAACGGGGTCGAGTTTTCCTCTTTTAGCCAATTCAGTAATATCTCTTGAAAAATGATCTAAGGCTGGTGTTTTGGATTTTTTATTTTTTTGCTCTTTTTGAATCATTGGAAGAACGTCATCTTCCTCATCTTCTTCATTGGATTCATCGTCATTTAATAGATCCATTACCCCTTCATAATCAATATTGTATGAATTCAATACTTCAAATGCAATCCCTTCTGATTCTTTAAGCATCGCTAAAAGTAAATGCTCATCATCAGCAACAGACACACCTAAAGCAGCAGCTTCATTATATGCATTCCTTAAAATTCTCTCTGCTCTACGAGTCAGTGGTAAATGTCCTAAGGTCATGGTCCCACCAGAAGATTTGATCATATCTTCTATCATTGTACGAAGATCAGCCAAGTTGCAGTCAAAAATATTCATAATCTTGACACTCAAACCAGATCCCATACGGATCATACCTAGTAATAGATGTTCAGAACCCACATAACTATGACCAAGACGAATGGCTTCCTCTTTGGCATATTTCATAATTATCTGAACTCTTTTAGAAAAATTCTCTTTCATGGTAATCCTAAATTAAAAATGGATTTATCGCTTTCAAATACTTTCTGTTAAAGATAATGTTTCATTTTCTAATTTAAATTTCCGCTGTCCAATCTCTGCAACCTGTGGATTGTGGGTAGTAATCACAAATGCCTGATCAAAATCTTTATTAATCTTGTCAAATAAACTTAATAATTTATTAGCATTTCCCACATCCAGATTCCCCGTTGGTTCGTCCGCTAAAACCACAGTGGGTTTTCGAATAATGGCTCTTAAGACTGCCACCCGAAGTCTTTCTCCACCTGAAAGTTGTGCCGGGTAATGATGCTTCCTTTCCGTCATTCCGACATAGTCAAACAATTCATTTACCTGATGGGTCACTTCTTTTTCATTACCAGCAATCATACACGGTATCAATACATTTTCTTCCGCAGTGAATTCAGGCAATAAATGATGGAATTGGAAAACAAAACCTAAATGCCTATTCCTTAACGTACTCAGTTCGTCATCATTTAACGTATCTACTCTTTGATTACAAATTTCAACATATCCTTTGTTTGGCCTATCCAGTGTTCCTAAAATATTCAGGAGCGTTGTTTTTCCCGCTCCAGATGGACCCATAATGGTTACAATTTCACTTTTTTCTAATTGTAAGTCCACATCTTTTAGAACATGAAGTTCTTTTGAACCATTATGATAGGATTTACTTATTTTTGATGCAATTAATATCATTTTTCTAAATATACCGCCACCTTAGGGTTTATTTTTAATGCACGTCGTGATGCAATTGCTGAAGATATTAATATTAAGATAAATGAAATACAAATGACAGCAATGAGGTCAACTATCTTAAATACCATAGGTAATTTATCGATAAAATATATATCCTCCGGTAATGGAAATAGACCAAACTGGTTTTGAGCTAAAACCAGTATTGTACTTAATACAATTCCAACTAAAGCCCCTATCCCGCCGATCATAAAACCCTGAAACAAAATAATTCCCTGGACTTTTCTAGCCGTAGTACCCAGCGTTCTCAGAATTCCTATTTCTCTAATTTTCTGATAAGTGACTAATACCAGGGTAGACATAAGATTAAAGCAAGCCACCAGTACGATTAAACTTAATACAGTCATAGCTCCTAATCGTTCCATACGCATTGCACTAAATAGCCCCAAATGGAGGTCTTTCCAACTTTTAACTGACAATCCACCTGGGAGTTTTTTCCGGTAATATTTCTTCAGAGATTCGGCCTTTTTGGACTCCTTTAATCGAATATCAATCCCATCAATTCCTTTTTTTCTGGAAAATAATTTTTTACCCATATCTAACGGAATAAAAACTATTCGATCATCAACATCAAGGACTTCTGCTCGGAATACACCAGCAACTGTTCCGGCATATCGTTTGGGTAAACCGATTTGTGCACCACGATCAACCGGACTCATTAATTGAATAGTATTTCCAACATTAATATTCAATCGGTTAGCCAGGACTTGTCCGATGAAAATTGATTGGTCTCCCAGTGTCCCTATTTCGTCCATTGTTATGTGGTAAAATTCTGAAAATTGATCAATGGGTATTGCTTTGATTGTTACCAGACGTTGCTCTTGGTTGTTTGAAGATATGAGCCCTTTTCTTTCTAAATATGGAAGGGCATCTACTGCGTACTGATCCCATCTCACATCAGGTAAAATAGGCAATAAATGAACATCATCGTCCAAGGTAGTTATTCGAAGGTCTCCTTCAAACCCGATTACACGATGGGTAACTCGCTCCTCAAATCCATTTAGGACCGAAAGAGATACAATGAGCGCAAAGGTTCCTGCAGCTAACCCAATAATGGAAATCCAACCAGTTAATCGACTGGGGCCGGCTCCTTTTCCGCCCAACATAAACCGTCGTGCAATGGCAAACGAAAACCTCATTCATACCTCAGTGCAATCGCAGGTTCAATCTCTGCAGCTCTTCTAATAGGCCACAATGAAGCAAGGACAGAGCACACCAGCCCACTCATTACAATATAACTAATTATCGAAACATCTAGAAGAACCGGAACATGGTTCATAAAATATATATCTTCCGAAATAGATAATGGCATAAATCGAATTTGAATAAATGCCAAAAACAAAGCCAGAAATAGACCTAATAAAGATCCTGCAAGTCCAATAACAACTCCTTTAATAAGAAATATTGTCCGGATAGTCTTTTTATCCATTCCCATTGAAATCAACGTACCAATTGTACGGGTTTTCTCCAAGACAATCATAAACAAAGCAGAAATAATATTCACAACTCCCACTAAAGCGATCATTCCAAAAATTATAATAATGGGACGTTTCTGGATATTAAGCCAGTTAAATAAAGTACGATGTTTATCTTTCCAGGTGATGGCATAATTCGGATAGCCCAACGCATCTTCAATTCGGGTTGCCACTAATTCTGCACTTTGTCCGTTTTGAAGGGATATGGAATATCCAGAAATTTTATTTCCATAATCAAATAATTCCTGTGCATTTATCAATGATATATAGACTACTGATTTATCATATTCCTGCAGTCCGGACTTATAAATACCCGTAATAGTGACCTGCTTTAATCTCTGTGCGGAAGATATAGATATCATGGACTTCATGTCGACCAAAACAAGTTTATCACCAATATCTACTTTCAGGATATTGGCCAATTCCATACCGATTGCGGCAGAACCACTTAATAGTTTAGGAGATCCTTTACGAATCAATTTTGCAATTCTTTTGGGGAGTTCATTTTGATAACCTTCCACAAGGATTCCCTCTGCCTGCGATCTTTTTCTCACCATCGCAGCTTCTTGAATATATGCGAGTGAATTGAACTGGATTTTTTCCTGATTTAATGCACTATCCAATCTTGCCTGATAAGGTATTACTGGTTTAAATAAAAAATGCTGGATGCGAATATGTCCATCTAGCCCGGCGATTTTCCTGGAGATAGTATCTTCAAAACCATTTAAAACGGAGATAGTCAGTACCAATGCACAAATACCCAACCCCAATCCAATCATGGCAGTAAGGCCGGCAAAAGATGTATAACTCCCCTGGCGTTTAAAGCCTAAATGACGAAAAGCAATTCGAAATGCTGTTTTCATTCATCGACAGTCCGCATGGCGGGAAAGAGTATAACATCTTTGATGTTATTTTGTTCAGTTAACAACATAGTCAGGCGATCAATACCGAGGCCAACACCTCCAGTTGGTGGCATGCCGCATTCCATTGCCCGAAGAAAATTTTCATCTACCGGTTGTGCTTCTTCATCACCTTTTTCCCGAAGTTTCGCTTGTGCTTCTAATCGTTCCCATTGATCAACGGGATCATTTAATTCTGAAAATGCGTTGGCAAATTCAAACCCTCCGATAAATAGTTCAAATCGTTCTACTAAATTGGTATTACCATTTCGATGCCCCTTAGCAAGAGGAGAGATGGCCTTTGGATAATCCGTTACAAATGTGGGCTGTTTGAGATTTGGTTCTACTAACTCACTCATGAGATTATCCAGCATTTGACCATAATTTGCATTACTTTCCACTTCAATATGATGAGATTGACAAAGTGATTTCATTTCATCTATCGATGCCAATTCTAAATCCTTTCCAGTGGCTTCTTTTAATAGGTCCAATATGGGCCGACGGGCAAATGATTTTGAAAGGTCTATTTTATTTCCTGACCAATTTACATGAATGGCATTAACCGCTTTAGCTGCTTCTCTAACGAGTTCTTCCACTAGACGCATCACATCCTTATAGTCAGCATAAGCCCAATAAAATTCCAGCATGGTAAATTCAGGGTTATGACTTCGATCCATTCCTTCATTACGAAAATCTTTCGCAATTTCAAAGACACGGTCAAACCCTCCTATAATGAGACGTTTAAGATATAATTCGTCTGCTATTCGCAAATAGAGTGTTTGATCCAAGGCATTGTGATGGGTAATAAATGGTTTTGCGTTGGCGCCTCCGTAGAGCGGCTGCAGGGCTGGTGTTTCCACTTCTAGAAAGCCTAAACCATATAAATAATTCCGTATTACGCCAATAATTTTACTTCGTTTTACAAATACATCTCTGACATCAGGGTTCACAATGAGGTCTAAATGACGATGTCGATAACGAAGTTCTTTATCTTCAAAAGCATCAAACATTTCTCCATCTTTTTCCTTCACCACAGGAAGAGGTCGAACACTTTTAGACAAAACAGTGAATTCTTTAGCATGAATGGTTTTCTCACCCATTCTCGTGGTGAAAGGATAACCCATTACACCTACAATGTCGCCGATATCCATTAACTTGAAATAACCGTAGGCATCTTCTCCCACATCATTTAGCCTGATATAAATTTGAATCCGTCCCCCCATATCCTGAAGGTGAAAAAAAGAGGCCTTTCCCATTTTTCTGATAGCCATTATTCGCCCGGCTACCGTTACATCAGTATTTTCCAGCTGGTCATATTGTGTTAGAATTTCCTGACTGTTATGGGTAGGTTTAAAATTGTGAGGGTAAGGGTCTACACCTTTTTCTCTAAGTGCATTCAGTTTCTCTTTCCTGAAGTGGATGATTTCATTTAAACTTTTATGGTCGTCTGTCATAAATAATTTTTTTGTTTTCGGGTCATGAAGTTAAATATATTGAGTGCAGTGCTTAAATGTTTCTTTTGTTTATTACGATGAATTCTAATGACAATTACATTTTTCAATTATCACAAATTGATTGAGAAAAAACTAATATTTTTTCAATTGGTATTTTAATTTAACCGACTGAGTAAATATGCTTTAATGAAATTGTCAAGAGCTCCATCCATAACAGCGGATACATTCCCTGTCTCCTCTTTGGTTCGATGATCTTTTACCATGTTGTACGGATGGAACACATAGGACCTGATTTGACTCCCCCAACCAATATCCATTTTCTGATCCTCTAGTTCTTGGGCATCTTCCTTTTGTTTTTCTAATTCCAGCTGATAAAGCCTCGCCTTCAGCACTTTCATGGCAGATGATTTATTTTTATGCTGGGATCGTTCATTCTGGCATTGGACCACAATTCCGGTTGGAAGGTGTGTAATCCGGATGGCAGAATCTGTTTTATTCACGTGTTGCCCCCCGGCGCCGCTGGCACGATAGGTATCAATCCGCAAATCACCCTGATCAATTTCGATGTCAATTTCATCATCAATAGATGGATAAACAAATACAGACGCAAAAGATGTATGGCGACGGCTATTGGAATCAAAAGGTGAAATGCGTACCAAGCGGTGAATCCCTGCTTCTGCTTTTAACAAACCGTAAGCATAGTCCCCCTTCACTTCAAAAGTGACATCTTTTAATCCAGCTTCATCTCCCTGTTGATAATCAATGACTACCTTTTTAAACTCCTTCTGCTCTACCCACCGGGAATACATCCGGTATAACATATCTGCCCAATCCTGGCTTTCCGTCCCGCCGGCACCGGGATGAATGGTGACAATGGCATCCTGGGTATCCATTTTATCACCGAGAATCATTTTTAATTCCACTTCATCAATAATATTGGAATATGAACGAAGTTCTTCCGATACTTCTTCCAGGGAAGTTTCCCCGCTTTCGGCGAATTCCAATAATATTTCCACGTCGTCATGACGGGTTTCCAAATCCTTCCAAAGGGCAAGTTCTTTTTCCAGAAGGGATATTTTTTTCAGTGTTGTCTGAGCCCCATTGTTGTCATTCCAGAACTCCGGCGCCCCCGATTTCCGGCGAAGCTTTTCTAATTCTGTTTTCTTTGACTCCAGGTCAAAGGTGCCTCCGGAGTTCGTGATGCTTGGTTTTTGCTGAGTTGAATTGTTCTTTTATATCTGATATTTCCATGGCTGAATTTAAGAACAATCCATTGTTAGTAAATTTGCAATTTATCCGATTTCCCGATTGAATATATTATATTTCTTTTAACCTCATCCAAATATAATTCCATGAAATAAATATGATATAATTCTCTTTCTCCATGGTAACCATACTCAATCCGGAGTATGCAGCTAATAGAATAATATTAGGTGATTATGCATTTTTCGGACCCAATGTTAAATTCACTTGGTTATGCTTGAAATTGTAGAAAGAATTCTTCATGGAAAACCGTGTCCCAAATGTGGTAAAGAAAGGTTGTATAAGCATAAAGACAATCGTTATAAATGCAGTGGATGTTTTTACAAATATAGCCCTATTCCCATTGAAAAGGATCTTAAACTCCTGCATTACTTCAGTTTGGAAATCCCGGCTAATAAAGCAGTTAAAGATTTGGGGTGGAGCTACCATAAAGTCAGACTCCGTGAAAAATGTTAAAGAATGGACATCCAAAATGAATGTTCAAATGTTTAGAATGGAGGACGGTTGGCATAAATGAAACAACCTAAACTCAAAGTAAATTAACAAGCAGTTACATCGGTAAACTTTGTAATTGCTTGTTTCTATATTTTTATGAGAGAAAGAAGATATTGACTCCGTGCCATTCACCCCTACCCCTTTGCTGCGGATAAAAGGAATTAAACCAGCGTTAATCCAAACATAACGCCAATTCCTCCGAGTAAGGCAATCAATTGTAAAATAGATACTGAAATACCTGTATCATCGTGAAGTTCGGGGATCAGGTCTGACCCGGCAATATAAATAAATCCACCGGCGGTCATGGGTAAAAAATAGAGAGAAAAATTTTCCATGGATGATCCCAGCATCAATGCCAGGACAACGCCAATAATCGATGTCAACGCTGAGGTAAAGTTAAAGAGTAATGCTTTTTTCACCGTGAGCCCTCCGTGGAGTAAAATGCCAAAATCCCCTATCTCCTGTGGAATTTCATGGAGAAGGACTGCCACAGTGGTGGCCAGGCCCGTGGGAATGCTGACGGCGTAGGAAACGCCGATCAGGATTCCATCAATAAAATTGTGCATAGCATCACCAAAAATGTTCATTGGCACTACAGGATGAACGTGATCTTTTGTTGTTTCATGGTGGCAGTGTCGCCACCGCAGGAATTTTTCCAGAATAAAAAAGAAAACAATTCCTCCCAATACGGAGGCTGATACTGCTAAAGAACTCAATTTTGAGGAAAATGCTTGGGGAAGTAAATGAATGAATGCTCCTCCCAACAAACTTCCCACAGCAAAACTGACGAGAAAGAGGAGAATTTTATTTATGAATGCCCGAGAGAGGGTTAAAGTCACAACACCTGCTAATGAGACCAGGCTAACGATGAATACACTCCCTAAAGCATACGCCCAAATTTGACCAGATATTTCCTGCATTAATCCCCGGAGGATATAAACAACTGTTCGTTCAGATAACGCCTTAATTCCATTTCATCCATATCAATACTGACAAATCGACCGTCAACGGCTACAGAAATCCGCTGTTTTTCTTCCGATACAACAATAGTAATTGCGTCGGTTTCTTCAGAAATCCCCAAAGCAGCCCGATGTCGCGTACCCATTGCAGGGTCCACCATCTTGCTCTCAGTTAACGGCAATATACAGGCAGCTGCTTCAATAATTTCATTTTGAATAATAATTGCACCATCATGAAGGGGGGATTTTGGATTAAAGATTGAAAGAATTAATGCTGAAGAAACTTCTGCTTTTAGTTGGGTGCCACCTTCTTTATAAGCACGCATACCAGTTTCTCGTTGGATAACAACGAGAGCCCCCCATTTTTTTTCAATTAATTGATTTGCGGCTGTAACCAACTCTTCAATAGACTTGGATGTACCCATTCGAAAAATCGTTTGAAAAAATCGTGTCTGTCCGACATAAATAAGAAGTCGTCTTAATTCCGGTTGAAATAATATTACAAATGCCACGACCCAAACCGTTTGGAATTGATTCACCAACCAGGAAGAAGCACTTAAACCAATCGCATTAAAAATAAAAGAAGCGATTAGTAAAATAATCAGTCCTACCAACATTTGCCCGGCACGTGTTTCTTTAAAATATTGGTAGACTTTAAAAAATAGCCAACTGACTAATATTAAATCAATCACATCAATCAGGGTGACATTAAAGAAACCAATTTTAAATAAATCCATTAGGCCAATCCTCTGATTTCGTCAGCAATCAAGGCCACCCGTTTCATTTCCTTTACATCGTGAACTCGAACCATTTTTGCCCCATTTAAAATCGATGCAGCGACTGCAGCGGCAGTTCCTTCCAGTCTTTGGTCTGCAGAAGTATTCAGCGTTAGGCCAATAAAGGATTTTCTGGAAGCACCGATTAGAACGGGAAAACCAAGTTGGTTAATTTTTGCCAATTCTCTCAATAATTGATAGTTATGTTCCTGGGTTTTACCAAATCCAATTCCAGGATCAAGTATGATATTTTTTTCTTTGATTCCAACACGTTTACAAAATGCCAATCTTTCTTTAAAATATACGACAATTTCCTCAATCAGATCATCATAATGAGGATTTTTTTGCATAGTGGCAGGTTGTCCTTTCATATGCATGATAATAACTGGAACCTGTCTATGTACCACCACGTCTTTCATCCCGGGGTCAAACTGTAATCCGCTAATATCATTAACAATATCCGCGCCGGATTCCAATGATTTTTCAGCAACAATTGACTTGGTTGTATCTACAGAAATACAAATATCCGAGTGGGTACGAATCGCTTCAATAACTGGGACCACACGGTTAAGTTCAATTCCAAGTGAAACTGATTCGGCTCCAGGCCTTGTAGATTCTCCACCTATATCAATAATATCAGCGCCATTTTCTTCCATTTCCATAGCGTGATCGACCGCTTCATCTGTTTCAATGAATTTTCCACCGTCACTGAATGAGTCGGTGGTCACATTCAAAATACCCATAATAAAGGTGGGAGAACGGTGAACATGAAGATTCTTCCAATGAAGTGGAAGCGCCATAACTAAAATGCATCTCCACAATATACAGGGGATTTCATTTAATATTCAGTTGATGATCAATCCGTTTCATCAACTTGTTACTTTACATTCTCCTTACTGGAATTCGAAGGATCTTTTGGTTTGACATTTTGGTTACCCGAGTCCGTCTTTTTTGAATAGGATCGTCTGGGTCGTCTGGAACGTTTCCGTCTCTGTTTGCCGTTTTTAGACCGGGTCAATTTTTTCCCATCCAAGATAAGTCTAACATCTTTACTGTCGAGTGTTTCATATTTTAATAAATATTCAGCCATTGTCTGGAGAGTGTTTTTATTATCCAATAACAATGTGGATGCAGCATGTTGAGCTTTTCTGATAATTCGTACTACTTCTTCGTCTATCATCCTTGCAGTAGATTCACTAAAATCACGATGTGTTTGAATTTCACGACCCAGAAATACTTCTTCATTTTTTTTCCCGAATGTCATCGGTCCAAGAACATCACTCATTCCCCATTCACACACCATTTTTCTGGCAACAGTGGTTGCTTTTTCGATATCATCACCTGCACCAGTGGTCATTTCATTGAATATAAGTTGCTCTGCTGCTCGTCCGCCCAATAGAATGGCCAAACGTCCTTCGATGTAATTTCTAGTATAATTATGCTTTTCATCAATAGGTAATTGAGCAGTAACACCCAAAGCTCTTCCCCTTGGAATAATCGACACTTTATGGATTGGATCAGCTCCCGGGGTTAATGAAGCTACTAACGTGTGTCCTGATTCATGGTAAGCTGTTACATTTTTTTCTTCATCCGAAAGAATCATACTCTTTCTCTGAATTCCCATAAGAACTTTATCTTTCGCATCTTCAAAATCACTCATATCCACAGATGATTTCCTTTTTCTGGCAGCCAATAAAGCGGCTTCATTCACCAAGTTTGCCAAGTCTGCTCCAACCAAGCCTGGTGTTCCGCGGGCTACTTCTTCCAGATTAACTTTCCGTTTATTCAATACTATTTTTTTAGTATGAACTTTTAAAATTCCCAATCTCCCCTTTAAATCAGGCACATCCACAATAATCTGCCTATCAAATCTTCCAGGCCTTAGTAAAGCAGGGTCGAGAACATCCGGACGATTGGTTGCACCTAAAACGATAACCATTTGATCAGAATGAAATCCGTCCATCTCTACCAAAAGTTGATTCAGTGTTTGTTCCCGTTCATCATGTCCGCCTCCCAGGCCAGCTCCCCGCTGTCTACCGACAGCGTCCAATTCATCAATAAATACAATGCAAGGCGAATTTTTCTTTCCCTGTTCGAATAAATCTCTGACCCTGGATGCACCTACACCTACAAACATTTCGACAAAGTCTGCTCCACTCAAGCTATAAAAGGGAACACCCGCCTCTCCTGCCACCGCTCTGGCCAATAATGTTTTTCCGGTTCCAGGCATCCCAACCAGTAATGCACCTTTTGGTATTTTAGCTCCCAGTTTCTGAAATCGTTTTGGCCTTTTTAAGAAATCTATGACCTCCATTAACTCTTCTTTCGCTTCAATACACCCCGCCACGTCATCGAAAGTGATTTTAGGCATATCAGATGTCCAGATTTTGGCTCTACTTTTTCCAAAGTTGAAAATGCCTTTCATTCCGCCTCCGCCACCCTGCATTCTGCGGATAAAAAATATCCAAATTCCAATCAGCAATATCCAAGGAAGCATATTTAAAAAATACCCGGTCCAATCAATAGATTTTACTTTAAAATTATAATGAACGCCATAGGTATCCCAATCCGTCATGATTTCTCGATCAATAAATGGTAAAATCACATGAAACTTCGTTATATTATCCAGCATTCCCAATTTGGTATTAATGGATTGGGGTGTGGAAAATTCACCATAAAATACATTTTCAATTATATCTGCATTGGCGATTAATCTTTGTTCTAAGAATTCCTGGTACTGAAAATATTGAACTTCGATTGATTGTTCATTGGAAGTCAGCAAACCTGAAAGAAAAATAGCTGCCATTAGAATGACTAGCCAGATTAAAGAAGTTTTCCCGGCACGTTTCCATTGGAATTCATTTTTACCGTCTCTTTTGGGTTCTTGATCTGTCTTTCCAGTTTTCGGTTTTTTATTTCCGCTATTGAAAGACGTTTGTTTTCTAAAATACATTTTTTTCCTTTTCTAATCGATAAATGGCAGGTAAGTGCCTTAATTTTTGATCATAATCCAATCCATATCCCACAACAAATTCAGGGGCTATTTCAAAGCCTACAATGTCAATTGGAAATTCTAAGTGTACCATATCCGGCTTCAATAACAAAGTTACAATGGTTAGAGATTTGGGACGGGCATCGTTTATTCTGTCTTTAATGAATCCGATGGTCAATCCAGAATCAATTATATCCTCAACAACAACAATATGTCTATTCGTAATTTCTGCCGAAATATCTTTTCTTAGTTTTACAGTACCGATTGATTGTGTTCCATGATAGCTGGCTAATTTGATAAAATCCATTTCACAGTCAATATCAATCTCACGCATTAAATCGGCTAAAAAGATAAAACTTCCATTTAATATACCAATAAAAATTGGAACTTCATCCCTGAACTTTTCAGATAATTCTTTTCCGATTTCAGCAATCCGTTCCTGAATTTTCTCTTTCGAAATAATTGGGGTTAATGAATATCCATGAAATAGCATGACTACCCTACCATTTTCTGAAATGAAAGTTCCGCCCAACGCTTTGTTTCATCCGTTACTTTTATTTGATCACTGATTCGCTGGCCACATACCCATAGAACTTCATGCCCTTTCGCCAGCACATACTGACTATTCTTTTGAAAGCAATCAATCTTATTATCAATTAAATAATCACTTATTTTCTTGTGTCCTTTCATTCCCAAAGGTTGAAAACGGTCCCCATTTTTCCATAACCTTAATTGAAGATCATTACCTGCTTTTTCAGCATCAATAATCTCACAATCATGATCGGTGGTTTGAATATCCAGTGATCGGGCAGATGTCCAAGTAAATTCAAAATGATCATTGATTAACTGATCGCCTAACCTCACAGAATAAACATTTTCATCTGGTTGGACTTTATTGGTACGAATCAAAATCCGTTCTCTATCTTTGAGTAATGTAGCATGTCCGATGGATAATTCATCTCCGGTATGAGCCCATTGAATGAATCGTTTTATATTATTCCATTGATGACGGCGCCATTGATCCTTCTTACCAATAAGGTATTTTATTAGAAAAACTTTAAACAACAAGGGTTCATCCTTAAGGTTTTCCATTTTAAATATTATCTTATTCTGTCCATCGAATTCTACATAGTCAGGGATGGATTTATTAATTAAGTAGTTCAATACTTCCTTAGTATCATTCACATTATCAGACAAGTGAAGAAAGGAAGAGGCCAGATGGGGAATATTGTATTTCCATTGGGGAATGATTTCTTTTCTTAAATAATTCCGTGGATGGGATAAATCCTGGTTCGTACTATCTTCTCTAAAAGGAATATGGTTATCCTTAGCATATTGTTCAATTTCCATTCGAGTGAAATGTAAGAGAGGTCGAACAGTGTTATTTATTTTTTCATGAATCCCAATAAGCCCATCCAATCCTGTCCCATCAGCCAGATGCATTAATATCGTCTCAATTTGATCATCACCATGGTGGGCAGTGGCAATAATTTCGGCACCAATTTTTCTTTTCAATTCTCTGAAATATTGATAGCGATTTCTCCGGGCCCAGGCTTCAATACATTCATTTTTTTCTTTGGTCAAAGGGTTAAGATCCCGGCGATAATAGGGAATATTATGTTCCATACAAAATGTTTCGACCAGTTCGGCATCTTCTTCAGCATCTTTTCGCAAATGATGTTGTACATGGGCAACGGATAATGTAAGGTGTCCTTCACTGCCTAATCGTTTCAGTATATGAACCAGAACCATTGAATCTATTCCGCCAGAAACAGCTGCCAGAATATGACACGTTGCTGGTACGAACTTATTTCCAATTATATGTTCTTTGAATGATAGATAAAAGGTCATACGAACTCTCTCACAACATTAACAACCTGATCAGCGGATTGCATAATATAAAAGTGAATACACGGAACATTCGCTTCATATAATTCTTTGGTCTGATCCTGTGCCCACTTTAGACCAATACGTTTAACTTCAACATCTGTTTTTGCATCCTCAATCAGTTGAACTAATTTTTCTGGAATTTGCACAAAAAAGTTTTTTGGAATAACACTCAAATGTTTTTTCATCGTGAAGATTTTTAATCCAGGAATAATTGGAATATCTATTCCCATTGCCCGAGCTTTCTCAACAAACTCAAAATATGCTTTATTATCATAAAACATTTGTGTTACAATATAATCAGCCCCGGCATCCACTTTTTCTTTCAAATATTTCAAATCTGTTACTAAATCAGGTGCTTCAAAGTGTTTTTCGGGATACCCCCCCACTCCGATACAAAAATTAGTGGAATTAGCATCCAGTAAATCTTCCAGATATTTTCCTTTATTCATTTCATGAATTTGATTAACTAAATCTTTCGCAAATCGATTAATTGTCTTATTTCGGGTATCTACATTTCTCCGTAAATCATCTCCCCGGACTGCCAGAACATTCAGAATCCCTAAATAATTTAATTCTATTAATGCATCTTCTGTTTCTTCCCTTGTAAACCCATTACATAAAATGTGGGGAACCGTTTCAACATTAAACCGATTCTTAATGGCTGCGCTCAGCCCAATGGTTCCGGGTCGTTTCCGCCGAACATATCGTTCAAACTTTCCGCTTGGAGTATTATAATATTCAATTTCTGCTGAACGGCTTGTCAGATCAATATAAGGAGGATGATAAGGCATTAGTTTTTCAATTAATTTAAAAATATCTTTTGCATTTCCACCCCGCAACGGAGGCATGATCTCGTAACTAAAAAGCGGATGAGTCGCATTTTTAATAATTTTCGTAACTTTCATAGCTTGGAATTTACTTTGATTTATAAACGAAATAAAAAAGGGTTTTCTTTTCGTTCTCTTTTCATAGTGGTATCTGGTCCATGGCCAGAGTGGATAATCGCCTCGGGATCCAATTCTTGAATCAATAATCTCAAGGATGTTTCCAGTACAGTCCAATTACCTCCAGGTAAATCAGTTCTACCTACAGATCCATAAAATAATGTGTCCCCGATAAATACATGGTTTTCAATTAAATAAGTGATTCCTCCGGGAGTATGTCCGGGAGTTTGTATCACTTTTAAAACAAACGGTCCAACATTTAATGTTTCTTCATTGTGAATCCAATAATCCACACAAGGTTTTTTTGAATGAGGTAAGCCCATCAGCCTACAAGATTCTTCATAAGACTGAAGTACTATTTCTTCTCCTTTATGGAGATAAAACGGCAGATCCCATTTATTCATCAGGTCAGAAACTGCCCCAATATGATCCAAATGGGCGTGCGTATTCAGAATAGCTAAGAGACAATATTGGTTAGTATTTATTTTCTGGATCAATCGTTCGGACTCATCACCAGGATCAATAATTAGCGCTTTTCTGGTTTCAGGATCAGAAATAATAAAAGTATTTTCCTGGAAAGGACCGGTAACAACTGTTTGGACTTGTATACTCAAATATTAACAAAGATGAGTTCTGAGAAACATTCAATTTTGTCTTCATAGGCATGGGGAAAAAGAAACCGCTCTGCCGCAGCAATACTACTCAGAATAGAATTACCATCTTGTGGCGTAAAACAAAATCCTGATATTTCATGTTCACTATTCACATTGAGTGTTTGCTCTACTATAACGGTCTGATTCAATATTCTACCATAATGACCATGATCCCTCCCAAACGAAAATACCGTACTGGTCATATCCTTTTGCGTCATGGCCACCAATGGATTAGCATTTAGCCTGTCTTTGACATCCTGAAGAGTTAGAGTTTCTTTAACTTTCAAATTAAACCAGATAATATGCATATATTGGCTATTCGTTTTCATTGCCGATGAGAATAAGTTCAAATCTAGATTCATGGTGTTAAACAATTCTGCGGCGTCCTCAGCGTGGTGAGAACCATATTTTACAGAAGAATGGCTACCAACCTGGGGCGATGGAATAAAGCCTCCGGGTTGGCTAATATCATTTGCTCGACGCATGCAAACAAATTTTGCTTCGACCAAGTTATCAGCATCAAAATCTTTAATAGCTAATGTATTAGTAATACACGATAAATTATGTGTATTACAGGAAACAATTTGAACAAACTGATCTTCTTCTGAGAGATAAGCATCATTGATGCCACGAGCATATTTTTTTCCGAATCCATTTTCACTTCCCTGAGCCAGGAATCCTTTAACATTAGAAGAAAACTTTTGATAATATTGCTCCTTATTCCGGTGTCCAATCCCCTTTGGCGTACAATCAATAACCACCGATGACCGCTTGATGGCCTCTTCAGTTTCAAAATCCGGATCCATTCCTAAATCTTTAAAATCCTGATAACGATCTTGGCTAACGGCTAATCGGGCACCTCTTCTCTGTAAATCAAATACTTTGGATTGATCACTTTTCAATGGGGTATTTTTATGAAATGTAATTTCATCGATACCCAGTTGTGTTTTATAATCAGTCAATAAGCCAATGAGCGGTTCACCGATTGTACCCGTTCCAACAACATGAACAATTTTACGTTTCATGTTACACTCTCCTTAAAATATGTTATTTATGTTTCTTTTTTAAACCAGTGATCGTTTTATGTTGCATAATAAACCATATAATTAATGTAATAAATACAATGGCATATGCCGACAAGCAGTAGTTAAAATAATTATACATCTTGTGTTATTAGTTTATGTTGAAAATTTAAAACACGTACTCTGATCCTCAACATTAGAGCATAAAGTAATGTAAATGTTATCATAGAGTAGAAAAACGGAAATAAAATCCCATCAGGTTGTTGATTCATTTGGACTTGAGGATGAAGTTGAAACTGGGGAGCCCAGAACTTTACTGAATAAAAAATAAGGGGGACGTCTAAGAAAGCAATAATACCCAGAACAGCCGCAATTCTTGCTACCCTTTCAGGATGTCCGCCAAATTTTCTCATCATAAAATATCCAATATAAATTAAAAATAAAATTAGCGTAGTCGTTAATCTTGGCTCCCAGATCCATGGTCTCCCCCAGATGGGTGTTGCCCAAATAGGACCAGTGATTAAAACCAAGACTACAAACATTGTTCCAATTTCAGCAGCAGCTCGTCCCACCCTATCCCACTTAAGATCTCTTTTTATTAAAAACAAGATACCAGAAATCATTACTACGAAATAGGATAGAAAACCGGACCAAGCAATGGGTACATGCACATAAAATATTTTCTGAGCCCAATGTTGTTCTTGAACCATGGGAGTAATAGCAAAAATAATGTATAAGTCGATAGCCAATAAAATGGCAACAAAAATGAATAATATTTTGGAGAATTTGTCTGAAAGCATTTTAGTAGTTATTCCTCTGTGATTTGATCAAATAAGGTGAATCCTGCGAGTCCGAAAATTACAACATATGTTAACATGATCAGTACCCAAATTTGAAATTGAGCGTAAGGTTTTCCATAAAACCACCCCTGAGTTGCTTTAACGCAGGCAATCAATAATGGTGTCAATAATGGAAATAATAAAATAGGCAATAATACTGCGCTCATCCTGGCTCTCATTGCCAGACCAGAGACCAAAACACCCACGGAAGTAATACCTAAATTTCCTATCAATAAGATGCCTACTCCCGGAAGAATAAGCAATGGTTTGGATAAACCTAAAAAAAGAAAGAAAGGAAGTGCAATAAGCAGTTCAGTAAGAGAAAGAAAAATAAAACCACTTAACCATTTTGAAAGAAACAAAGTACTGCGGTCAATGGGGCTCCCGATTAAACTTGAAAATGCATCGAAATCTTTTTCAATGCCAAACATTCTGTGTAAACCCAAAGAAGAACTTAACAAAACCAGTGTCCAAAATAACCCTGGTGCAATTTCATGCATTGTTTTTGGATTTCCAATCAAAGAAAATGAAAAAATAAGTAAGACGGTCGAACCAAATGCCAGCATGGAGAAAACGACTTCTTTATTTCGAAGCTCAACAAATAATTCTTTTTTAATTAAATTGACAAACATTTAATGCAACATTTCTGAAAGCTTTTTAATTAAACCAGTTGAAGTAGACTTTTCATCTAGCCCAATTTTCCCATTTTCCATTAACAAAACTCTCGTGCTAATGTCAATGGCTCGATCCAATTGGTGATCAACAAATAAAATAATTCGATTTCCATTTTGCCACGTGGTTATCTTTTCCCTTACAAATTCGATGCCGGATATATCCAATCCGTTAAAAGGTTCATCAATCAATAACAGCTTCCAATCAATAAGTTCAATAAATGCCAATTTTAATCGCTGCATCATTCCCTGAGAAAAAACTTTAACCTGTTTGCCAATTGCATTGCCTAAATCGAACTCCTTTAGCGTTGACCGGATAAGATCCGCTGATGGATGACAATCATGAAATAAACAAAAATAATATAAATTTTCTTCTGCAGTTAGGGAAGGATAAACACCCGGAGCATGTCCACAATAATATATTCCCTTTCGTGCAGAAGATTGACTATTCAAAATATTGTTATTTAGAAAGATTATTTTCCCTTTATCAGGTGAACTGATTTTGGCAATTATTCTTAATAAAGTAGATTTACCCACTCCATTTTTTCCCAATAATGCAATAGTCTCCCCCATGGAAGAAGTAAATTGAACATTATCCAAGATCGGTTTATAATTGAACGACTTTTCAATATTTAAAACAGATAACAATAAATTAAATTTATTTTTTGTTTAGAATAGACAGAATATCAGACACTTCTTTTTTATAATTATTTCGAGACCGGATATAGTCCTCTTCCTGGACATTCCCCAGTTGATAATCCATATCCAGCTCTTTTATCAATCTATAAAGTATTTTTTTACTCTGCAAAAGTGTTTCTCTAGATTCCTGGGTATCTTCAAAAACGATATTTCCATCTAAGAACAAAGGTTGTATTATAAAAAATAATACAGCAACAAAAACAATAAACATAATGATTGAGCTAATCATTAAAACTCCTTTTTCCCTGGATAAAGTGCAATTAATGTTCCCAAAATAAAAATATATCCACCTATCCAAACCCAACTAACCAGGGGATTAATCATTATTTTAAAGTAGGCGATACTGTTTTCAGTATCATAACCATTAAAAACAGAATATACATCACGGCTCATCTTGGAATAAATATCCAGTTCACTATGAGGTTGTTGCCGATTTGGGTCTTGACTACGGTGAAAGTAAATTCTTTTTTCAGGGTGTAAGACAGTTATGGGTTCTCCTTCCCTGTTTTTCAGCATCAGATCTGCGATCCAGGCATAATGGTTGGAGCGATCTTCCTCACGGACATTCAACAGTTCAAACTGATACCTTTCTAAATGCTCTTTTTCGCCTATTTTAAGTCCGAATTCCTTTTCACTGTCAAACGCATGGCCGGTAAATCCAACAAACATAAATACAATACCAGCATGAACAATGTATCCACCGTATCGACTTTTGTTTTTTCTTACCAAACGCCAAAATGCGATTAATAAATTCTCTTGATGTGTTTTCATTCTCGAATTAACACCGCGAGAGAATTCAATTAGAATCGTAGTCATGACAAAAGAAGATAATGTAAACGAAACCAACACATAGCCTCGAATCTTGACTATTAAAAGAATCAGAGCAGTGATGGCGCCGATGGCAATCGGGAGAGTAAAGTTCCTGATAATACTTCGATAGGAAGTCCGTCTCCAGACCAATAAAGGACCCACACCAGCAAGCAAGAGGAGCATCAATCCGATCGGAATGTTAATTTGATTGAAAAAAGGAGCACCTACCGTAATTTTTGAACCACGAACTGCTTCAGAAATCACTGGAAATAAAGTTCCCCAGAACACTGCAAAACACATCACTACAAATACGACATTGTTAAACAGAAATCCACTTTCCCTAGAGGTAAACGATTCGATTCGATTCTCGGAGTGTAAAAACTCTCTTCGTTTAATCAATAGAATAATAGAGACGACAATAATTAAAAATACAAATCCAAGAAAAATAGGTCCCAATGATGATCCTGTAAATGAGTGAACCGAGGACATAATACCGCTTCTTGTCAAGAATGTGCCAAAAATACACAGAACAAATGTGACAATTATCAAAATCATGTTCCAGACTTTTAACATATTCTTTTTTTCTTGGATCATAATCGAATGCAGAAGAGCTGTCCCCGTAAGCCAAGGCATAAAAGATGCATTTTCAACGGGATCCCAAGCCCAGTAGCCTCCCCAGCCTAATTCCTGATAGGCCCACCAGCCTCCAAGAATAATCCCGATACTCAACATGAGCCACACAAATAAAATCCAACGACGAATAGTTTTCATCCATAATGGATTCATGTCTTTCATCGCCATTGCTGCGATAGCGAACGCGAATGGGATGGTAAAACCTACAAAACCTAAATATAACATTGGTGGATGAATGGCCATGGTGGCATTTTGTAAAAGAGGATTCAATCCAAGTCCATTTGCGATTACAAAATCAACATCTGCTGGCTCGAAAGGATTTGTTACGTAATTAATTAATATGAGGAAGAATAGTTGTACAGTTGTAATGACTATCATTACCCATGGCATTAATTTTAGCTGTGATTTTTGGTTTTGTAATATGGTTATTATTGCATAGATGGAAAGAATAAAAAGCCAAAATAGAAGGGATCCTGACTGGCCTGCCCATAAAGCTGTAATTTTAAAAATAGTCGGAGTTTCCAGGCTTGTATAATGAGCAACATAATCTACATCAAAATTGCTTGAAATTAACAATTGCGCTAAAACAAAAGTAGCAAAGGAACTCATTAAGGACACTCCCAGCGCTGCTCGCTGCCCCGATAAATATAGACGGTTGTCTCCGGTTCTCAGATATATAAATAATAGAATAATCGAGAGAACGGATAGGCCCAGGGCTAAATTAAGCGCCAGGCCGCCAATAACGGGTGTCATATAGAGACTTCTTCTAAGTTATAGCTGTTAGCATCACGCAAGTCGCCTTCGTATTTTGAAGCACATTTTGTTTGCAAAACATCTGCTTTAAAAACTCCATTGCTAAAAGCACCTTCAACAATGACTTCAGCACCATCCTTAAATAAATCTGGTCGAACACCTGTGTATCGAACTGGAAGTATATAATTTCCTTCCTTTAACTCGAATTGACAGTTTAAATAATCATTTTCATCAAGCTGAATGGATCCCTCTTCCACAAGGCCACCTAAACGAACACGATCACTATTTCCGTCATCGATTAATTCTTCTACAGATACAAAGGTTATCATTGCTTTTTCATTCACCGGGTTAGCAGAAGCCCACCAAATCCAGAATGCTACGACAAACACGGTACCTATGATTGCCATGTAAAATTTATTTTTTGAATTCATTTTAAAATACCGCCGCTTCCTGCCATTCGCCGAATTCTGCTTTTAATGAAGTGACTATTTCACCCATGGTTGCATAGGCGTTGGCAGCTCTTATGATTGGTTTAATTAAATTTTCTCCGGTCTTGCAAGCCTTTCTAATATCTATTAATGCTTTCAGGACCCCTTCTTCATTTCTCATATTTTTTAATTCGCGCAATGCCTCTGTTTGCTTTTTCCCGGCATTATCTCCAATTTCCATTATCGGAATTTCTATTTCTTCATCCTCTTTAACAAATTCATTTATGCCAACAACAACTCGCTGCTTATGATCTACTTTCCGCTGATAGTCTGAAGCAGCACGAGCAATTTCTCTTTGGAAAAACCCATTTTCTATGGCAGGAATTACACCACCAAGTTCATCAATTGTTTCTAAATATTTTTCTGCTTGTAATTCCATTTTATCAGTCAAATCTTCAATATACCAAGAGCCACCCAATGGATCAGCCACATTTGCAACCCCTGTTTCAAAAGCAAGAATTTGTTGTGTTCTCAATGCAATTTCTGCAGCTTTTTCTGAGGGAAGTGCCAGTGTTTCATCCATGGAGTTTGTATGAAGTGACTGGGTTCCACCCAGTACACCAGCCATAGCCTGCCAAGCCGTTCTGGCAATATTGATTTCTGGTTGCTGAGCCGTCAAAGAACATCCTGCGGTCTGTGTGTGAAACCTTAACTTCCAGGACTTGGGATTCTTGGCTCCATATTTATCTTTCATACGTCTAGCCCAAATCCTCCGAGCAGCCCGGAATTTGGCAATTTCTTCAAAAAAATCCAGATGTGAATTAAAGAAAAAGGAAAGTCGAGGTGAGAATTCATCTATGTCCAACCCAGCTTCCATGGCGTGCTCGACATAGCTAAAACCATCTGCCAGTGTGAAAGCCAATTCCTGTGCTGCCGTTGAACCTGCTTCTCTAATATGATAACCACTGATGGAGATAGTATTGAATTTTGGCATATTTTTTGTGCAAAATGTCATCATATCAGTAATGATTCGCATAGACGGTTCTGGTGGGAATATCCACTCCTTTTGGGCAATAAATTCTTTTAAAATATCATTTTGCATTGTGCCATTCAATTGATCAATCTTCACCCCTTGCTTCTCGGCAACCGCAATATAAAATGCCAGCAAAATGATGGCCGGACCATTAATGGTTTGAGAAACAGAAATTTTACCCAAGTCGATCCCTTCAAATAATCGCTCCATATCCAATAAAGAAGCCACATTGACCCCACATTTTCCTACTTCGCCTACTGCAAGTGGATGATCAGGGTCATAACCCATTAGCGTAGGCATGTCATAAGCAACCGAAAGTCCTGTTTGCCCATTTTTTAATAAATAATGATAACGCTCATTGGTCTCTTCAGGAGTACCAAACCCTGCAAATTGACGCATCGTCCACAATCTTCCCCGATACATAGTGGCATGAATTCCCCTGGTAAACGGAAATTGTCCAGGAAAACCTTGTTTTCCCATATACCCGTTAACATGGTTTTTCGGATAATAAAGGGGCTCCAGAGTTTCACCACTTAATGTGTCAAAATTGTAATCACGTGTTTGCGATTGGCTGACATCTTTTTTCCATTGAAGTTCAGCCCGCTTAAATGTGTTGTTGAGTTCAGTATCCATTTTAAGTCATATAATAGTTGTAAAATTAGCCCTTTATTAATATTTAATTAATAATTATTCAATATTTTTTACTTTATTTAACACCATAGCGATTCCTTCAATTATCATCCAAATGATTAAGCAAATGAGAAGGAAATTTAAAGCAAATAAAAATGGATTTGTTCCCAAAAACTGTTTTGCTTTTATTACGAGGGATATAATGGTAATAACCATAATAAAAAGCATAGGAATAAATAAGGGTAATATGGGTTTGTTGCGCTGCCAAAAATATAAAGTTAAGATCATGAGTGTCAAGGCAGCCAACATTTGATTACTGGCTCCAAAAATAGGCCACAATGCCCATCCAGTCTGCCTAACTACACCCGTCCCAGGATCAGATACATTGGTAAAAACCATGACCATGGCAGGAAGAATAGCCAAGAGAGTCGAACTAAATCGTCCTTTTAGATGTTTAATCTTGAGAGCGCTTCCCAATTCTGATAGAAAGAAACGTTGAATTCTAGTAGCTGTATCCAAAGTGGTAGCTGCAAAAGATATCACCAGAACGGCCATCAATGTATTGGCTAATTGGCTGGAAATACCCAAAGATTCAATTAGGGCTCCACCTCCCAGAACAAATGCGGCTGCTTTGTTGCCACTAGCATGTGCCCATGAATCATAATAGACAGCCCAATTTAAATCTGGTACATGACCGACAGTTGGGAGATTGCATTGTTTGACAAGAGAAATCCCGGCAACCGCAGCAATAGTCGAGGCTAAAGCTAGGGTCCCTTCCCCAATCATTCCACCGTACCCTACAAACCTCGCATCAGGCAGTTGGTTTAATTGCTTAGAAGATGTACCAGACGAGACTAATCCATGAAATCCACTGATGGCGCCACAGGCAATTGTAACAAATAATAACGGAAAAATGGATGGGCCATCACTCACCATTCTCATCATGGGTGCATCTAATATTGGGTGTGCAATGAAGATACCCAGATATAATAATCCTAAACCGACAATTAATTGGTGACTGTTGATAAAATCTCGAGGTTGGAGTAAAATCCAAATTGGGAGCATTGAAGCAATACTCGAATACAAAAACAATAAAATGATCCAAGTATTTTTTGCCTGGGTTGTAGATAATCCAATGGTTTCAAAGCTGAGTGGGAAATAAGAACCCAACCAAACAAAAAAGTATAAAATAACCAATGCAACCAAAGAAGGTATAAGAGCGTCTTGTTTCTTTTTATACATGAGCCAACCAACAACAATTGCAATAATAATTTCGATATTAATGGGTAAAACTGAAGTAGGTACCGCCACAAAGAGATCTGAAATTGCCATGGCAAACACTGCCAACACCAGCCATATGAGTAAAATGATAAAAATAAGGAATAAAATTCGGACTCTGCCATTTAGGATGGTTGCTGAAATATCAGCTACACTTTTCCCTTTTTCCTTTACACTTATCACTAAGGAGCCAAAATCATGTACTGCTCCAATAAATACGGCTCCCAGCACCACCCAGAGTATTGCTGGCAACCATCCCCAATAAGCAGCAACGCAAGGTCCGATTATTGGTGCGGCCCCGGCAATAGAGGTAAAATGATGGCCGAATAAAATATGTTTTTTTGTGGGCATATAGTCTACATCGTCCCTGAATTCATGAGCTGGAGTGATTAAAGGATCATCCAGCCCAAACAAATGCCGACTTAGCCAGGTTGAATAAAACCTATATCCCAAGAAAAAAGTGAGAAATCCCAATATTGCCAACGTAACAGAATTCATTCAGATTATACTATTTTTTCTGGAATAAGCATCTTGATTGTTACCATTATACCATATATATCCAAATGTAATTTTTCGAGAAGCAAGGGACGAGGTCCATGCTCAACAAAATTATCGGGTAACCCTAACCTTTTTATACTGCCTGAAAATCCATGTTCCAGAAGCCAGGATGCAACTCCATCTCCAAACCCACCAGTAATTACACCTTCTTCAATGGTCAATACAAATGAAAATTTTCCGATAATCGATTTCAAATAAGATTCATCCATGGGTTTAATAAACTGGCAATTGACTACTTCACAAGATATTCCTTCTGACTCAAGTTTATCCGCAGCATCTATGGCATCGTAAACCATAGGGCCAACCGATAAAATAGCAATGTCAGTTCCATGTCTTTCTATCTCCCAATTTCCAATGGGAAGCAATTCAGCCTGACCGAGTTCATCAAAAACAACAGACGTTGCTTTCGGATACCGTATTGTGAAAGGTCCGTCTTTATAATTCAATGCGGTATATAGAAGGTTTCGAAATTGATTTCCATTTTTTGGCGCAGTCACTACAATATCCTGAATACACCGTAAATAAGCAATGTCTAAGGATCCATGATGGGTGGGGCCATCCTCACCAGCTAATCCTGCTCGGTCCAAGCAAAAAATAACTGGTAAATGTTGAATTGCGACATCATGGACTAAATGATCAAAAGCCCGCTGTAGAAATGTAGAATAAATCGCACAAATAGGTCTGACTCCTTCTGCGGCCATCCCGGCGGCAAATGTCACCCCATGACCCTCCGCAATTCCAACATCAAAGAATCTATCAGGGAATTCTTTTGAATATGGGACCAATCCGGTACCTTCGCTCATTGCTGCTGAAATACAGATTACTTCATTATTATTTCGAGCAACTTCTCTGGATAAATTCCCAAAAACAGTTTGGAATGGAGGTACAGACGATAAAGTTTCTTTCTGACCGTTAACACTTTGTTCAGGCATTCCTTTGACCCCATGATATCCAATGGGGTCATTCTCTGCTACATCTAATCCTTTTCCTTTTTTAGTCACAATGTGGAGCAATACAGGTGTTTTAATATCTTTAATATTATTTAATGTTCCAATCAATTCGCCGATATTATGTCCATCAATAGGACCAAAATATCTGAATCCCAGTTCATCAAAAATAATTCCGGGAGCTATTAGGTTTTTTAATCCCTCTTCTACTTTTTTAATAAAAACTCGCATAACTTTCTTCCCAATGGGAATGCTACCGGTCAATTTCCATATTTCATCTCGAACTCTGTTATAAAGCGGGTTCGTTATTAAGTGAGTTAAATATGTTCTGATGGCTCCAACATTTGGGCTGATGGACATATTATTATCATTTAAAATAATTAATAATTGTTTACGTAAATGACCTGCATTATTTAACCCTTCGTAAGCCAACCCTCCGGTCATGGATCCATCTCCGATAATTGCACAAACTCGAAAATCCTCTTGGTGATGATCTCTGGCAGTCGCTATCCCAAGGGCGGCAGATATGGATGTTGAGGCATGACCGGCACCAAAAACATCATATTGACTTTCATTTCTTTTTAAGAAACCACTTAACCCTTTATACTGGCGGATTGTTTTAAATTTTTCGTAACGACCGGTTAAAATCTTGTGCGCATATCCCTGATGCCCTACATCCCAAATCAACTTATCTTTTGGTGTATTATAGACATAATGGAGAGCAACGGTCAGTTCAACAACTCCTAAAGTGGGAGCCAAATGCCCACCTGTTTTAGTGACTACATCAATCGTGTATCGGCGTATTTCATTACATAATTCTTCCAGTTTTTCAAGATCAAAATCTTTAATATCTGCCGGGGAATCAATATTAGGAAGCAAATTAAGCGGCATGCTGTTTTTCCTTGTTAATAGACATTGATGGAATAAAAGCAACCCGATGGAATAAGGAAACACCATCCAATTCAGGATGAAAGGCTAAGGCAATGTGTTTACCTTTCTTTACGCCACATATATTTCCTTGGTATTCAGCGAGTGTTTCTACTTCGTCACCTATACGGGTAATTTGAGGTGCTCGGATAAATGTTGCGGGGACCTTTTCTATATGATTACTTATCCGGACAGGTAAACTTTCTGCAAATGAATGAATTTGTCGCCCATAAGCATTTCGGTCCACATCCATATTCAATAATCCCAGAGGTTTAACTAATGGATGGTTCACCCTTTTTGCCATCATAATTAAGCCAGCACATGTACCCAAAATGGGGTATTTTTTACTAAAATGGATAATAGGATTATAAAAGTTCATCCGTTTCATTAAATGAGTTAAGGTTGTCGATTCCCCTCCCGGAATAATGAGTCCCTCTATTCCGTTTAATTCAGTCGGATATCGTACCAAGATCGAGTCCAGACCGATATTATTCAGGATGACGGTGTGTTTATCGAAATCACCTTGTAATGCTAATATTCCTATCTTCATTTAACTATACAAATAAGGTTCAACTTTGTTTATCACCACTGATCATTAATCAACATTACCAACCTCTCTCCTGAAGTCGTTCTTCTTTCGGTATTTTAGATATTTCCAGTCCTTCCATCGCTTTTTTGAGTCCAAATGAAATGTCTGATAATTTTTTTGCATCGTCATAATAAGTGACAGCTTCTACAATGGCTTTGGCTCTATCGATTGGGTCTTCACTCATAAAAATTCCTGACCCGACAAAAATAGTTTCAGCACCCAATTGCATCATTAGGGACGCATCTGCCGGTGTAGCAATTCCACCAGCCGCGAAATTAGGAACCGGAAGTTTTCCTGTTTCTGCTACTTGTTGTACCAGATGAAAAGGAGCTCCCAATTCTTTTGCATAAGCCATGAGTTGGTCCTGACTTAACACGGTCAATTTTTTGAGTTGACTGGTAACTTTTCTCATGTGGCGCACTGCTTCAACTATATTCCCACTACCGGCTTCTCCCTTTGTACGAATCAATGCAGCACCTTCACCAATTCGACGCAGTGCTTCACCCAGGTCTCGTGCTCCACAAACAAAGGGAATTTTAAAGTCATGTTTCCAGATATGGTTATGTTCATCTGCGGGTGTCAATACTTCACTTTCATCAATAAAATCCACTTCCAATGCTTCAATAATTTGTGCTTCGGCAAAATGACCTATTCTTACTTTTGCCATTACAGGAATTGATACTTCCTTCTGGATATTCTGAATCATTTTGGGATCACTCATCCTGGCAATTCCTCCCTCTTGGCGAATCAGAGCAGGAATCCTTTCTAGCGCCATCACAGCTACAGCACCGGCATCCTCTGCAATGCGAGCCTGATCAGGATTCATCACATCCATAATGACTCCGCCTTTTAGCATTTCTGCTAATCCTATTTTCACTTCAAATTGTCCTTTATTCATAAATCAACTCCTCTTCTGGATTATTACAAAATTTTTTAATTCGTGTGGTGACTTCATCAATAATATTATCCGGTGTAGAAGCACCAGCTGTGATTCCAACAGTATCAACGTCATTAAACCAATCCTCAACCAAGTCATCGGCACAAGTAACCTGGAAAGACCGTTTATTTCTCTCTTTTGCCAACTGCGTTAACCGCATGGAATTTGCACTGGTAAACGAACCAATGACAATCATCACATCACATTTTTCTGATAAGTCTTTCAATTGTTGTTGATTTCGCTTTGTGGGAAAACAGATTGTGTTAACAAACCGCAAATCAAATACCTTGGTCATGAGAATATTAATAATTTTCTGAACATTTTCAATGGTTTGTGTCGATTGACTCACCACACCTGCTTTTTTCATTTTTCTTAATTGTTTTGCTTCATTCGGATTAGCTACAATTGTAGGATATTGTAATTGGCTGGCAATCCCAACCACTTCATCATGACCATGATCACCGATAATGATAATATTACGTCCTTCTTTTTCAAGTTTCCTGGCTTCATAATGAATTTCTTTGACTAAGGGACAAGTGGCATCAATAATGTTCATTTGGTTCTTCTTAGCCTTATCCCATACCCCTGTTGATGTACCATGAGCTCGGAAAAGAATCGGTTTTCCAACAGGAACATCTTTCAGTTTTCTTACTACTTTGGCTCCCACACTATCAAGATTTTTAACTACATTTTCATTGTGAACAATATGACCAAGCATATACACATCGCCATGTTTCTCTGCCGTATCATATGCAAGATTTACAGCATCTCTGACGCCAAAACAATAACCCGCATCTTTAGCAATAATTATTTTCACTTTAGACAGATTGCCTTTTCAGAGATGCTTTTACAGCCGATATTACCTTAGGCATTATTTCTTCTTTTTTTCCCTGAACAAAAGTACCAGCGGCAAATTGATGTCCACCACCTCCCATGGATTGTGCCACATCATTCACCGTATATTTTCCTTTGGATCGGAAATTAACCCTGCATGTATTATGACTATTTTCAAATATCATTACTGCCACTTCTACACCTTTTATTGAGCGAACAAAGTCGGTAAAACCATCCACATCACCTGCTGTAGCGTTGGCAGCTTTAAGCATAGCTTTATCAATAGTAAACCAAGCCAATTCTCCTTCATTTTCAAAAGTAATGTTATCAATCACCCGGGCCAATAAACGAACACTCCCAGCAGGTTTTGTTTCATAAATTTTCTGGTAAATTTTGCTAGTATTAACACCGGCGGATAGACTGGCGATAGCAATTTCATGACATACGGAATCTGTATTGGAATATCGAAAGGATCCTGTATCAGTCATGACGGCTATATAAAGCCCCTCACAAATAGGTTTTGTTAAAGGAATGGATCTATATTGTTTAAAAAATTCATATATCATGGATCCAGTGGCAGCGGCACTTGTGTCAACCATATTGATATTAAAAGGATGATTTTCAGGATGAGGGTGATGGTCGATGTTAATAGTAGTCATGTGATTAGATTTAATCAAGTCTTTGATGTTTCGAAGTCGCTTAAAATCTCCAACGTCAAAAATGATAGCCAAATCGCAGGATTCCATCCAAAGGTCATGTGTTTTGGCATCATAAAATTCAATAATTGAATCCTGATTTAAAAAATCATATACTTCTGGAACCTCAGAACAATTAATCATTCTGCAATCTTTTCCCAACTCAATTAAATGATAGTACATTGCCAAGGCAGATCCCAACCCATCTCCATCGGGGTTTTCGTGCGTAGTCAATAATATACACTTTGACGAACGAATGATTTTATTTACTTTTTTCCAGTCCATAATTATTACAATTTTATTAAGTCTGGAATTTAGCCGATTTCAGACTAATAACGCACGTGGTAAAGATGCAATTAATTTCTAATGAATTCGGAGAATGAACAAAGAACGTCTATTGGATATTTCTTCTATGGATCCAATCAACTATTTCACCGGTATCTAAATCGATAAATACTTCACCCGTATATTTACCTATATGAGACTGTATATAAAGTTGATTCTGCTCTTCCTTAAAAAATACAAGGTCGGATGCGGTTTGTAATTCATCATAACAGCCAATAATTTCACCTTTATTATTTAATAATAATGATACAATCGTTTTCTTATTTTCGGATATTTTCTCAATATTCAAAGTAACAAAAGTGTAAAACCCACTTGCTGAACTTTTAGTAGACATTGAACGAACATCTTCATCTTCCGATAAAATTGCAGAAAAATCTTGATGCCACATGATCTCTAAAGACGGAATTTTAAATGCTCTTATAGAAAAAATATTTGGAGCCACAGTCTTTTAAAAGTCTCGCATCACAGGCAAAAATAAAATATCCCCTTTTTGATTCAAATAACCCCATAATTCACAATTAATAAATTTCCCCCTTGACTTCGTAAGATATTGTTGAGTTATTGTGTTTGATTGATGATTAATTAGGGAAATAATACCTTTTAAATCACAGATAATAATAATAGAGCCATCAAAATCAGAAACAAGAAATATAGAACCTTTAATTCCGTTTAATTCAGAAAATTCCCATGAATTGATTAATCTTCCTTCATAATCAAATAATGAAAGAAAAGGTTCTTCATTCTTAAAAACGATGAAATATTTACCTTGTGTAGATAAAATTATGTCTGTTTCTTTTTACGCACCACTAAAAAATATTTCTCGGGTAGAAAAATTCATAGCAAAAGTGCTGTCCTCATTATCAAAAACGATAATATCTGTAGTCGATTGTTTTGGGTAAACGATATTTTGCCATAGAGAATCTTGACCAAAACAAACACAGACAAAAAATAAATAAAGTAGTCGTAATCTTTTTTGTTTTTGATAGCCCATATTATCTAATCCTAGGAATTGTAATATCTCTATTATTCCATGTATCCTAATTAAAAATCAACTATCTTACTTAACCGTTTTATTATTTAACGAATTTCCACTTGAATAAATTTATAGAATTTCAAATATAATCATAAAACACCCGCATAGTCCGTTCCTTCTCCTAAGTTTATTCAATATTGAAATCGTTTTCTCATCCATCCTTCCATTGCTTTTCATCAACACCCTCTTCGCTCTGAAGTTTCCTGGCTAATACAAAAAATACATCTGATAACCGGTTAAAATACATGATGCAATGATCGGAGACTGATTCTGATCGGTGCAGTTGGATTAGTTTTCTTTCGGCTCTCCGGGCGGCGGTCCGTGCTAAATGCATTCTGGAGGAGGTTTCTGTTCCGCCTGGTAAAATAAATTCTTTTAATGGCGGCAGATTCTCATTCCATTCCAAAACAGCGCTTTCCAGTTCTACAATGTTATTAATATCTATCGCCGTTACGTCTTTCCCCGGGATAGACAATTCGCCACCAATATTAAACAGATCTTGTTGGATACTTTCGAGGAATTGAACGATATCTTTATTATCCACTGCTGTTTTACTAAAACCAACAAATGAATTCAATTCATCAATAGCCCCGAGACATTGAATGCGAATATCATTTTTAGATACTCTGCTTCCATCTCCCAATCCCGTTTCACCCTTATCGCCGGTGCGAGTTATCACTTTAGATATCCTCATACAAAAAAGATGTAATCAATAATGATATAAAGTGGAATTAAAATGGGTAATGAATATTTAAATAAATAGCCAAAAAAACTGGGCATATCAATACCAGAAGATTCTGCAATTGATTTTACCATAAAATTTGGTGCATTACCAACATATGTATTTGCTCCCATAAAAACGGCTCCGGTTGAGATCGCTAGTAATGTATTATGGTGAGTGGTCATCAGTGTAACTGCATGACCACCGGCTGTATTAAAAAACACAAGATAGGTGGGTGCATTATCTAGAAAGCTCGATAATATTCCTGTTAACCAGAAATACATATAATTGACCGGCTCACCATTAGATGAAACCATATTAATTATAGATGCCAATGCCCCATGGGTTCCAGCCTTCAATATGGCAATTGCAGGAATAATAGTTACAAAGATACCAGCAAATAGTTTTCCCACTTCGGTAATAGGGAACCACGTATACTCATTTGCTTCATGAATAGTATGAGATGTTATTTTCCAACTGACAACTGTCAAAGCCAGTAATAAAAAATCTCTGGCTAAATCCTGCAATTCAACGACTACGTAATACACAGTAATATGAATATTCGGATTCCAAAAACCACTTAATAATACAGATCCAATTACTCCAAGTAATAATAAAAGATTCTTACTTCCTTCTAACCCCAGTTTATGTTTTTCAACAGGTTCGGTTTTAGGGAGTTCTTTTTTGTAATAATATGAATCAAGTAAATAATAAATTGTTATTAAGAGGACAATCATCACTAGCATGGGTTTTATCATGGCAAACAGGGTCCAGAAAAAATCAACTCCTTTTAAAAATCCTAGAAATAGAGGTGGATCACCCAACGGCGTTAATGACCCTCCAATATTAGCCACCAAAAATATAAAGAAAACAATTGTATGGACTTTATATTTACGATCAGCGTTTGCCCGAATTAATGGACGAATTAATAACATGGCTGCGCCTGTGGTTCCCATCCAGCTTGCAAATAAAGTTCCGGAAAGTATTAGCAAAACGTTGGTGACTGGTTTTCCCACTAATGCCCCGGTGAGACGAACACCACCAGATATAGTGAAAAGAGCCAGTAACAAGATTATAAATGGGATATATTCCAAAAGAGTAACATGAACCATTTCATATGTTGTTATAACGAAACCCTCTTTGATAGAGAATGGAATGAGAAAAGACAGAGCCCAAAAAAGGGATACTTTACCAAAATGATGATGCCAAAAACGAGGGGCAACCAAAGGAAATAAGGCGATAGAAAGTAATATCCCTGCAAATGGAATCACCCAATAAATGGATAAAATACTGCCATCAAGATGAGGCGTACCATGGTGGACTGTCTCTGATCCAAAGACAGTTGAAAACAATCCGAATAATATGAAAAAGAACTTGATGAATCGACTAGACGGCATGGTCATATTGAATCTCCTGGAATCAAAACACGAATCAGTTTAAAATAATAGATGGAAGTTTAACACCTATATAATATTTATTAAAGAAAAACTGGATGAATTGGAACAGAAAACAGTTAATTGCGTAAATTAGGGTATGGAAATCATACTCAGTATTGGAATATTAGCTATGGCGATTTTGGCAATGGCAGTTGGGATCATATTTAATAACAAACCTCTCAAAGGGTCCTGTGGTGGGGAAGGTGGAAAAATTGTAATTGATGGCGTGGAAATGACCTGTCCAACCTGCGGGGGCGATTCAGGGAAATGTGAAAATAAACAGTAATCAGTTTTTCAAGCTCTTGAGATCAAAACCATTACTCATAATATTTTTCAGGGAATTATCCTCCTGATGAACAACCATCAGTGCTTCAATTCCTTCTAAAGACTCAATTAACTTCATCCCCTCTTTCTCACCCATGACAATTAAGGCGGTGGCCAATGCATCCGCATCCATACAATTTTTTGCTATCACAGAAGCAGAAGCGATATGGGTCATTGATTCTCCACTCCGGGGATCAATAATGTGTGAAACTTCCTGTCCGTCTGATATATAATAATTTCTATAATCGCCCGAAGTGGCTATTGCTTGATCGTACAAATAAACAATCCCCAGAAAATCATGATTAATATTACTGGGAGATTGAATTCCTATATTCCAGTGAAAGCCTTTTAAATTAAGACCTCTGCAATAAACTTCACCCCCAATTTCGACCATATAATTCACATACTGTTTTTCATTGAGGTAGGATGCCAACATATCCACCCCATACCCTTTTGCAATGGCATTCACATCAATTTGAATTTTGGGAGTAGTTTTTTGAAGACCTGACAAGTGAAGGGTCAGATGCTCGTAACCTGAATTCCGCATTGCGTCCATTAGTTGCCCTTTAGAAGGGGGACTGTTCAACCCACTAGGTCCAAACCCCCATATGGATGTCAATGGCATTACGGTGATATCAAAGGCACCTTTGGTTAAGTCCGTCCAATAAAGAGCTCGTTTTACAACTTGATAAAATTGCGGAGATAATTGAAATGGATCGTTTCCTTCATATCGATTAAACTGATTAATTTCACTGTTATCAATATAGGTGGACATTTGGTTATTTAATTCTATTAAAATAGAGTCTATATCTTTCTGAAATTTTTCTCTATTGATTTTTTTATTAGCAATAACTTTAATTGAGTACGTTGTCCCCATAGTTTCACCGCTAAATGAAATTTCTTTATTGGAGAGGGAGCATCCTATTAACCCTATCAAGATAAAAAAGCCCGACATAAGTCGAGCTTTTTTCATATAGTTATTCACAATCACTTTATCCAAAACTGTCGTAGGAAACCATATCCTTTTCAACCCCTAGATCATACAGCATATTTTCAACTGCAGAAATCATGGGGGGCGGACCACACATATAATATTCTATTTCAGTTGGATCTTCATGCTGATTCAAATATTGATCATGTAGTACCTGATGAATAAATCCAGTCGGTCCTTCCCAATTATCTTCGGGAAGAGGTTCGGATAGAGCAACATTATAACTAAAGTTTGGAAATAATTCTTGAATTTTCTTAAACTCATCATCATAAAACATTTCCCGCAAACTTCTCGCTCCATACCAGAAGGATACTTTTCGATTGGTTTTTAAAGTATGGAAAAGGTGAAATAAATGTGATCGCATGGGGGCCATACCAGCTCCACCTCCAATGTATACCATTTCCCTGTGAGTATCTTTTATAAAAAATTCACCGTAAGGACCGGAAATGATGACTTTATCTCCCGGTTTTAAATTAAAAATATAGGATGAAGCTTTTCCGGGTGGTGCATCATTCCACAATTTTGGAGGGGGCGTTGCTATCCTAACATTTAGCATGACTCTGTTTCCTTCAGCCGGATGATTGGCCATAGAATAGGCACGATAAATATCTTCATCATTATTTGCGGTCAAGTTCCATATATTATATTTGTCCCAATCGGGATGATATTCTTTTTCCACATCAAATTCTTTGAACAATAAATTTTGATATTCCGGAATATCAATCTGAATATAACCACCGGCTTTAAAATCAAGGTTTTCCCCCTCAGGCAATTCCAGAATTAATTCTTTAATAAAGGTCGCCACATTTTGATTTGACTTAACCGTACATTCCCACTTTTGAATATTAAATATTTCATCTGGAACGAGAATGGACATTTCCTCTTTCACCTTGACCTGGCACGCTAATCGCCAGTGTTCCTTAGCCTGATTTCGGCTAATATGTCCTGTTTCCGTAGGTAAAATTTCTCCACCCCCGGATAAAACCTGACATTTACACATAGCACACGTTCCTCCTCCTCCACAAGCTGAGGGTAAGAATATTTTTTCCGCTGCCAATGCAGACAATAAAGTAGATCCTGGGCCGGTAATGACATCATTATCAGGGTTATCATTAATGTGAATGGTAATATCTCCCTGCGGCAAAAGTTTTGATTGAGCAAAATTAAGAAGAATGACTAAAAGTAAAATAACACCCGTGAATATGACAACCCCGGAAACAGCAGTAAAAATCATTATAAATTAATCCCTGAAAAAGCCATAAATGCCATCGACAATAGACCAGTTAATAACATCGTAATTCCCAATCCCCTTAGCTTTAATGGTACGTTTGAATAGCGTAAGCGATGTCGAATAGCGGACATTGAAGCAATGGCAAGGAACCATCCCAATCCAGAACCAAACCCAAAAACGGTTGATTCCATAAATGTGTAATTTCGCTCAACTAAAAATAACGATCCACCCAGGATCGCACAATTCACTGCAATTAAGGGAAGAAATATTCCCAGATTATAATAAAGAGAAGGAGAGAAACGGTCCATAATCATTTCAACTAATTGGACAATGGCGGCGATGATTGCAATAAAGACAATAAAATTTAAATAACTCAAGTCAACATTTGGTAAGCCAATCCATGCCAAGGCTCCTTCTTCCAAAAAAAAGTGGTGAATAGCCCAATTCGCAGGAGCCGTGATGGTAAGAACAAAAGTAACCGCCATTCCCAGGCCAATAGATGTTTCTACTTTTTTGGATATTGCCAGAAATGAGCACATCCCAAGAAAATAAGCTAAAAGAATATTTTCAATGAATACTGCTTTGACGGCTAAACTAATGTAATGTTCAAACATATCAGGCTTCCTCGACGTTTTGAATAGTTCGTTGAAACCAAATAATTAATCCAAGAATAATAAACGCACCTGGTGATAAAACCATCAATCCATTGTTTAAATATCCCGATGCATAAAAAGATGAGGGAATAATTTGAAAGCCATAAAAAGAACCGCTTCCTAAAATTTCCCTGAAAACGGCAACAGCTACCAATATTAAGCCATATCCTAGACCATTTCCGATTCCATCTAAAAAGGATCGCCAGGGAGGATTTTGCATGGCAAAAGCTTCTGCTCTACCCATCACAATACAATTGGTAATAATCAGGCCCACAAATACAGACAATTGTTTACTCATATCATACATATAAGCTCTTAATACCTGGTCAGTGAGGATCACGAGTGATGCAATGACAGTGAGCATCACGATAATTCGAACGCGAGTAGGAATCAATTTTCTTAAGAGAGAAATAATAGCATTGGACATACTGACAACGAAAACCAATGCAATAGACATTACAATAGCTGTATCTACTTTTACTGTAACAGCTAAGGCAGAGCAAATTCCCAATATTTGAATCGTAATTGGATTATTATTCATTAATGGATCTGTTAGGACTGCTTTGGATTTTTTACTTAAAAGTGCCATAATTAATTTGTTTTCTTGCGAATTTGTTGAAAGAAAGGTTCATATTTTTGGAGGTCTGTTTTCAGAAATGCCGTAACACCCTTTCCAGTCATGGTAGCTCCGGATATACCATCAACCTGGTGATAAGATTCTTTTGACGTTTCGTCGACTTTTCCTTTAATAATTTGAATACTGACTAGCTTCCCCTCATCATCGATAATTCTTTTACCAATAAAGTTTTCTGTAAACCATTCTTTTTCTACTTCACCTCCCAGCCCAGGAGTTTCACCATGCTTGTAAAAGGTAATTCCCTTAACGGTAGTCCCATCTTTTTCCAGTGCGATGTATCCATATAATGTTGACCACAGTCCTTTTCCCGAGATTGGAATAGCATATCCATCTATTCCATGACCGGGGGTATGTTTACAATAAACGGGAAATTGATCATCTTCTTCAATATTCTCCGCGGTTACATCTGGTAACCGATTTCCCTTACTATCAACAACAAAACCCTCTACATTTTTTTCGAAGATTTCCTGAATATTACTTTGAGACCATGGCGTATCCTCTGTTTCAACAAATCCCAGAGAACGTAATATATTTTTTTTAATATCTAATGAGACATTTAAGTCCTGGCGCTCCTTTAAGGAAGTAGCTGCAAGTGAAAGTAAAATACCAAGGATTACAGTCACAATTGCCGTAAATAATATTGTATAGGAATTACTCTGCTGCATATCTCTTTAACCGTTGTTTAATATTGGATTGCATCACATAGTAATCGATGAGAGGTGCAAAAGCATTCATAAGCAGAATAGCTAACATAGTTCCTTCCGGGTAGGCAGGATTCATAGCGCGAATAATCACCGTTAAAAATCCTATCATAAATCCATAGATCCATCTTCCTCTATCCGTATGAGATCCAGTAACAGGTTCCGTGGCCATAAAGGTGATTCCAAATAAAAATCCACCCATGACTAAATGATAATGGGGAGGTAATGTGAACATCGTATTAGTGGAATATGGTGCCATGATATTGGTCAATGCAGCTGTTCCAATCAATCCGAACAATGCGCCTATAATAACTCGCCAATTGGCAATTTTTGTAAAAACAAGGAACAAGGCACCCAGTATAATTAAAAATTTACTTGTTTCGCCGATAGATCCGGGAATATATCCCCAAAACATATTGGCCCAGGAATAATCAAATTGGGTTATTTTTGACAAGAGCTCAACTGCATGTCCATGTTCGACAGATGCGGGGACTGATAATGCAGTCGCTCCCGAAATTCCGTCAACTTTCATCCAAACCTTATCGCCTGATATTTGTCCGGGGTATGCAAAAAAGATAA
The DNA here is from genome assembly GCA_964466265.1 of uncultured bacterium. Classification (GTDB taxonomy): domain Bacteria; phylum Fidelibacterota; class Marinisomatia; order Marinisomatales; family TCS55; genus JADFRD01. The sequence goes on from CAYXMX010000001.1 coordinate 121,397, forward strand.
ATGCTCTGGCCACCAAAGCGGGATTAAAAATATTCATCCCCACTCCGCCAAATATTTCTTTTCCGATTACGATTCCAAAAGAAGTTGCCACAGCAACCTGCCAGAGGGGAATGGTGGGAGGCATAAGCAATGGGATTAAAGCGCCGGTGACTAAGAAGCCTTCATTAATGGGATGTTTTCTCACAACAGAAAACAGGACTTCCCAAAAACCACCTGCAATAAATACCGTTAATAAAATAGGAATAATCGTATCCATTCCAACCCAGAAATTTCCAATCACTGTACGGTCTAACCCACCTGTTCTGGCCGCCTGAACCCCAATATTTATTGCACCGAATATATAGCAGGGAATTAGAGCAAGTACGACCATTATCATTACCCGTTTATTATCAATGCTGTCTCTAATATGAGGGCCTGATTCTGTTTTTTCATTGGTGGAAAAAAGGATGGTATCTGTCGCATCATATATAGGATAAAATTTCTCCAGTAGTCCACCTTTTTTAAAATGCGGGTGTACTTTATCTAAAATATTTCTCAGTAATTTCATAACTGTCCTTCTGCCTCCAATGTATCCAATCCCTGTCGAATCACTGCACCCACATTAATTTTACTGGCATCTGCAAAAGAACAAAGGGCAAAATCTTCTTCATCACATTCCAGCAACCCAAGTTTTTCCATTTCTTCAATATCATTGGCTAGAATAGATCGATATAAAGCATTGGGCAAAATATCCATTGGTAGAACATTCTCCCAGGAATTGATGGGAACCATTGCTCTCTCCTCACCATTTTGTAATGTTGTAAAAGGAAATGAGAGACGACGAAAAGAACAAAATGCATTGGTTAAACTGTACCGTGTTTTACTGGAGCCCGGTCGAAGAAACCCTAAAAATTCTCTTTTATCCGATTCTGGAATTATGGAGACACAGGTATGATAAAAGTGGAGATGATCATCCCAGTCAATGGTTTCCCCGGTTAAAACATCACCAGAGATAAGTCGGTAATTTCCATCTTTTAAACGATCTTTCACGAGTGATTTTACTGCAGCTCCAATGCGAGATTGGAAGTGAATCGGATTTTTCACTCCCGGCCCACCAACAGCCACCACGATACCCGGATCAAACACACCTTTTAAAAACAGAGTTCCAAGCGTTAATACAAATTGGGCATCTACAGTCCAAATCAATTTCCCTGGTTTAAGAGGATCAATGTGATGAATCTGTATCCCTACATTCCCGGCCGGATGGGGTCCGGTAATTGAGTGTGTTTCCGCATGAGGAATATCCATAAAGGTTTCTGAAGTGGATGTGTCTCCAACCACTACATTTACCTGTCCATCGGTTATCCTGGATAAAGCATTAATTCCTGCATGAAAGGTGGCCTGTTTATTTCTCATCACTAAATCAAGGTCTGCAGTTAATGGTGCAGAATTAACACAAGAAATAAAAATGGAAGAAGGTGTCTCCTTGGGATTAGCAACTTTATTAAATGGTCGCTGTCGAATAACAGGCCATAATCCAGCTGAAAGGATATGATCGATAATAATTTCTCTCGAAGAAGAAAGAATTGCTTCCGAATCAAACCGTTTGAACTCGAGAGACTCTTCATGCTTATCCAACTTAATCAGGATTTTTTGAATAGATCGTCTCGGTCCATAATGAACTGCCGCAATGTCTCCGGTTGCAGGGGAAGCCCATCGAATATCCGGGTTACACTTATCGTAAAATAGCGGCGATCCAATTTTAACATGATCCCCTTCTTTAATTAATAACTTTGGTTTTATATATTTGAATTCAGTTGGATGAAGAGCGATTGAGATCGGTTGGAGTGGTATTGCTACCTCTTTCTTCGGAACACCGGCGATTTGAATATCGTGACCTTTTCTTATAATTATCTGTGCCAAATCAATAATCCCTATAGAATTTACTACATTACTTTAATAAAAAATCTTAAAGAATTTGAAACCCAATCCGCTACAGGTACCCAATAAATACCAAATAATATAGTGGGAACCACTAATACCAATAAGATCCATAAAACAGGTGTGCCAGGTATGATAATATTTTTGCTGGGTTCACCATCGAGGTACATTACTTTAACGATTCTGAAATAATAATAGAGTGAAATAACGCTATTCAAGGCACCCACTATAGCCAGCCAATACCAATGAGATCCTGCATTTATCACAGAAGCAAATAAATAAAATTTGCCAATAAATCCAGCTGTAGGGGGTATTCCTGTGAGAGATAACATAAAAACGGTCATGATAATTCCAATGATCGGAATTCTCCAACCTAATCCCTGGAAATCTTTTATCGACTCGCCCATTCCTTGAGACTTTAAGTAAATCAATACAAAAAACGCACCGAGATTCATAAACAAATACATCACAAGGTATATCATAATGGCATAGATTCCTTGTGAAGAAGCTGTGGGTAGTGCCATCAACATATATCCAGCATGGGCAATACTGGAATAGGCCAGCATTCGTTTAATACTTTTTTGCTGCAAGGCCACCAGATTACCCAGGGTCATGGTTACTACAGAGATGATGGCTAGTAATTGGGGCCAGGGAATTTCAGAAAATGTAAAAATAGATGGGTCAATCAAGGCTCCACCATCACCAAAAACCGTATGAAAAAATCGAATAATCGCTGCAAATCCGACTGCTTTGGGTGCAACGGATAAATAAGCTGTAATCGATGTCGGTGCTCCCTCATATACATCTGGCGTCCAGAAATGAAATGGTACTGCAGAAATCTTATATCCAAAACCTGCCAGGATGAAAATAGAGGCCAACGTAAAAGCAAAAGTAGCGCTCCCTTCAAGATGCCACATGGCTTCCTGAATTGCAAAGTATTTGGTCGAACCAGCCAAACCGAATATAATACTCATACCGAATAGCATGATCCCAGAAGAGAATGCACCATAAATCACATATTTTAATGCTGACTCGTTGGAACGAAGATTATTTTTAAGATACCCGGCCAAAATAAATGAAACAATAGATACAATTTCAATGGCAAGGTAAATCACAATTAAATCCACGGCAGAAGCCATGAGAAACATACCAAAAACCATGATGGCGATTAAGGAATAATATTCCCCCGTTTGATAATCATCTAATTCTTCTGATTTCTTTGAAATAAAGATGATGAGAATAGTTGAAAGCAAGGTCAATGTCTTAAAGAAAGATGCGAAGGGATCCAATGCAAGGTTTTCCATAAAAAGCGATGTGATTATATCACGATCCTGAAGCATCAGGGCGATCTGTGCCAAAACAAAACCGGCCAGAATCCAATATGCGGTTTTACCCGAATTCTTATCCGAATAAAAAAGGTCAACCACAATACCAACTAATGGGGTGATGGCCAGAATAATTTCCGGCCAGTACAGGCTCAAACTCTGAAGATTATTCATAGGTAACCTAGAATACTCCAGTCATACCGCCGGCAGAGGCAATGGTATCAATAATTACATTCATTGTACTGCTGATTAAATCCAAAAACGGTTTTGGATATATTCCCAGAAATAAAGTAATGACTGCCAAAGGCACTACTGTAAAAAGTTCCATTCTGTTTATATCCGGTAACTCTTTATATTTTTCATTTAGCTTACCCATAAATACACGCTGAAATGACCAAAGAAAATAAGCGGCATTTAATAAGATGCCGAGCGTTGAGGCAATCACAATTGCTTTAAATACTGGAAAAGCACCGATAAAGCACATGGCTTCACTGACGAATCCGGAAAAACCCGGAAGGCCCAACCCGGCAAAAAATGCCAATGCAACAATTCCGGTATAGACAGGCATTTGTGATGCCAATCCACCAAAGCCTTCAATATCACGATGATGAGCTCTTTCATAAACAACCCCGACCAAGATAAACAACATGGCGGAAATAGTTCCATGATTAAACATTTGAAAAACGGCTCCTCCCAACCCCGCCTGGGCAGCCAGCACATTATGTCCATTTGCTGCGCCACCAGCAATCACAGCGGACATACCAATTAACAAATATCCCATATGATTTATACTGGAATAAGCCACCATTTTTTTCAGATCTTTCTGAGCTAAAGCACACATGGCACCCCAAATGACATTAATTAATCCCAAGACTGCCAACGCACCGGCAAACCACCAGACAGCATCCGGTAACATAGTATAGTTAACCCTCAGCATACCGTATACACCTAATTTCAGCAATATACCGGCCAGTATAACAGAGATAGCTGTCGGTGCTTCAACGTGAGCAAGTGGAAGCCATGTATGAAATGGAAAGACGGGTACTTTGATGGCAAATCCGATAAACAAGAGAATCCAAATCACTTTAATAGCACTCATACCCCACCAGACAACTCCATTTAAGACTGTAGGTGTCGTTTTCATCAACTCTAACATATCAAACGTATGTCCACAGGTAAAATAGAGTGCAAGGATGGCAACCAGTATCAGCACAGATCCAAATAATGTGTAAAGAAAAAATTTAATCGCGGCATATTCCCGCTGGGGGCCTCCCCACATTCCAATTAAAAAATACATGGGCAATAACATTACTTCCCAGAAAACGTAGAACAGGAAAAAGTCGAGAGAGAGAAAAACACCCATGACGCCCGTATCCAACAATAAGAATAGAGCGAAATAACCTTTGACCGCACGATTAATATTCCAACTTACAAAGGTGGAGAGGAAAAATAAGAGACCGGTTAACAGCACCATCGGCAAACTCAATCCGTCCACTCCCAAAATATAGGAAATATTAAAAGACGGTATCCAGACAGCTTTCTCCATGAATTGGAAGCCTCCTATAGATGAATCAAACCTGGACCAGAGACCAATAGTGGCTAGCAATTGAATTCCGGTTGCTGCTGCGGTAATCAATTTAATTAATTGTGTTTTTTCCCTAGGGACAAACGCAATCGCCAGAATGCCCAATAGAGGAATCCAAATAATCCAACTCAGAATGCTTGTTTCCATTCCTGTTCCTTTAACCTTTCAAATCTTATAATGTTTGTACCAGCACAAGCAACATGACCCCCAATAAAGCGAACAGGAGATAACTTTGCAAGCGTCCGGTTTGCAAATATTTAAGTACACTACCGGCCCGGCGGATGGTCCGACCAATGCCGTCGACCATTGTTTGATCCAGCCCTTCATAATCCATTCGTCCCGTGAAAAACGAAAGGATTTTAGTGAGTCGTCCGAATCCATTAATAAAATATTTATCGTACAAATCCCAGTCAACGTATGATACGAATTGACAGAGTTTTAAAAACGGCTGGTAAAGATATTGATTATAATTTTCATCAAAAAAGTATTTATTGAACGAGAGAGTATATAATGGTTTCAATTTTTTCGCCCAATGATCTGCAGACATTTTTTTCTTAAAGTACATTCTCCAGGAAATATAAATCCCAAAGACAGCAACTATAATAGATAAGGCCATGGTAGGATAATGGGCATGGTGGATCCCTTCCGCAATTTGATCTGCCGTGATATTTCCAGAAACAGCAGAATCTTTAGCGATAATTAATTCCTTGAACCAACCATGATCTGAAAAGGGATTAAAATATGGTAATGTATAAAAAATAAATACACTCAGGGAACTTAACAAAATTAACGGGAATGTCATGGCACCCGGTGATTCGTGGATATTATTATAAATATCCATTTTTTTCGGTTCACCATGGAAAGTCATAAAGATTAACCGAAACATATAAAAAGCAGTAATTGCGGCTGCACCAAAACCAAAGACAGGTAATAGGAAATGAGTTGGATAATGGCTTGCAAAAGATAATGTGCCGGCCAAAATTGCATCTTTCGATAAAAAGCCTGAAAATAAAGGTATACCTGAGATTGCGAGGGTACTAATCAACATGGCATAATAGGTTACGGGCATTTTATCCTTAAATCCTCCCATATTCTGCATGTCTTGGGGATCTGTTTGGTGATCATTTTGTTTATGCAATGCATGGTGCATGGCATGAATGACAGAACCGGAACCATAAAATAGACACGCTTTAAACATGGCATGGGTAACAAGATGAAAAAACCCGGCGATATAGGCCCCTGTTCCCACAGAAAGGATCATATATCCCAACTGGCTAACAGTCGAATACGCCAGCACTTTCTTTATATCGTTTTGGGTAATGGCTATCGTTGCAGCGAACAGGGCAGTAAAACCACCCACATAGGCTATAAACAGTAGCACATCGGGAGTGAATAAAGGAAATAATCGAACAGACAGATATACACCTGCAGCAACCATGGTGGCGGCGTGCATTAATGCGGATACTGGTGTTGGTCCTTCCATGGCATCCGGAAGCCAAATATGTAACGGAAATTGAGAGGATTTTCCCATGGCACCAATAAACAACCCAATTCCGGCTACCGTCAGCAAAGTCCCACCCATTTTCCCAGCTGCAATACTGTCAAATATTTCTGAAAAAGTAAAGGATCCTATTATCGAAAAAATCAGTAGAATCCCAATAAAAAAGCCAATATCTCCAACCCGGTTGGTTAAAAAGGCTTTTTTGGCTGCGTTAGCAGCAGAATCTTTTTCAAACCAATGACCAATGAGTAGATAGGAACTGACACCCACTAATTCCCAAAACATGTACATGGAAATAAGATTATTGGCAAGAACAATTCCATTCATGCTAAATGTAAACAGGCCTAAATAAGCATAATATCTTGAATACCGGATATCCCCTTCCATATATTTTATGGAGAAAATATGAGTCATGGTGGATATCAATGCCACAACCAGCAGCATTATTATGGTAATATTATCTACCAGAAATCCCAGCTTAATTTTAAATAAACCCATATCTAACCAAGTAAAGGAAGCCTGTTGGGAAAAATCGGGATCATGGCCAAAAAGCATAGAAGCAAACATCGCAACAGCCAACACAAGCGTAATCACAACCGCACCAATAGAAATCCAATCGCCCTGTCTCGGAAGCCGTTTACCAATAAATATCTGAATAGTAAAGGCAGCCAATGGGAGAAATAAAATAAACAAAGAATAATCCATAAACATATTCCCAGTCATTGTTTCAACTCCCGAACTTCATCCACATTAATCGTATGAAAATGATTGTAAATATTAATAATAATAGCCAGGGCCACTGCTGCTTCAGCTGCAGCCATTATAATAACAAAAATAGCGAAAATATGCCCCGCCATTGTCATACCACCAAATTTGGCAAAAGCTAAAAAATTCAAATTAGCTGCATTCAATATCAATTCAATTCCCATGAGTACAGCAACACCGTTTTTTCGGGTGATAACACCATATAGTCCTAGAGAAAACATAGCAGCTGCAATCAATAAATATGTATTTAGGTTGTCCATCAATCCGATTTCCTGGATAACATGGCGGCCCCCATGAGTGCAGCCAATAAGAGAAGTGAAGCCACTTCAAAGGGAAGTAAATAATCCATCATGAGTAAATACCCCATTTTTCCCGTGGTTTGAAGAGGTTCAATCGCATCGGCTTGCAACCAAGGTGTCGATTGAATCATATAAGCCAGAATAATAAAAATGCCCAATATCACCAATCCGCCTAACCCTTTCTGAATACTGGTAGATGAAATATTTACAGATGTAATACGATTCGTCAACATAATGCCAAAGATAATTAAAACAAGGATGCCTCCCACATAAACTACCACCTGAACACCGGCTAAAAAATCAGCCCAAAGAAAAATATATAATCCAGCTACCCCGAAAAATGTGAATAACAACGCAATGGCTGAATAAATCAGTTTTTGATTCACCACGACTGCAGCTGCAGATCCCAACGTCAAAATAACTATCATCCAAAATGCAATATCAGCCATTATGGTTTCACTTTTTCTTCATGAGGAAGATATTTTGCCATTATTTCATCTTCCACTTCTTTTGCAAATTTGAAAATCAAATCGTTCCGGTCATATTGGGAAAATTCATAATCGATTGGATGCTTGTGTGAATTGGGTCCACCTGTCATATAAATACATTCTTCCGGGCATGGATAAGTGCATAAATTACAATAACAGCATTCTGACATATCAATATCAAACCGGGAAACAATTAAGGCTTTCTTAGTACCATTGGAAGTGAGCCCAGTATGACCAATATCAGATAAATCTTCCCCTCTTACACCTGATTTTACCGTATCTATTTTGATACATTGTACCGGACAGGCACGTTCACATTTTTTACATCCGATGCAATCGTCAATATCTACATGCAGACGGGAGCGGATCACATTGTATTCCTTCACCTCAAAGCCAATATTTCGCTCGGGCCGGGGCCAACGTTCTTCGGGATATTGAAGTGTTACATTATCTTTGCGGATATTCACTAAATGACGCCAGGTAATTCCCAGTCCTGTAATCAAAGTGGTAATAGTTTCAAATATATTACTGAAGTATTTTGACATTGTTTAACCCACAACCAAATTCCAGATAGCCACACCAAAAATATTCATTAATGTAATTGGAATGAAGACTTTCCAGCATACACTCATTAATTGATCTACCCTCAGTCGTGGAAAGGTCCAGCGAAACCATAACATAACAAAAACCAGACTTAGGGATTTCCCCATAAACCAGAAGGCACCCCAACCAGGCCCGTCAAAAAATCCGGAGATCGGACTGTTCCAACCACCCAAAAATGCGGCTGTAGTAACGCCGCTTACTACAAACATATTGGCATATTCACTGAGGAAAAAAAATGCATATCGCATACCAGAATATTCAGTGAAAGCACCGGCAACTAATTCAGATTCTGCTTCAGGAATATCGAATGGTGTTCGATTACACTCCGCAACACCACTGATAAAAAAGATAAAGAAAGCAATAAACGAAAAAGGATTATTAAATATAATCCAATTCGGGAAAATCCCCCATATTGTCCCCTGCTGAAATTGAACAATTCCCTGCATACTGAGTGTGCCTGTTAGCATAATAACAGAAATAATAGACAGTCCTGCCGGTATCTCATAGCTCACAATTTGAGCAGCCGATCGCATGGCACCATAAAGAGACCATTTATTGTTGGAACTCCATCCGGCCAGAATAATGCCAATGACTCCCAGCGACCCGACAGCAAGAATATAAAACACACCAATATTCATATCAGCAACGATGGTGTTTTGATTAAAGGGTAGGGCTGCAAAAGCAATGAATGCACCCACAAATACAACAAAGGGAGCCATGATAAACAATTTTTTATCAGCTAATGCAGGAATAATGTCTTCTTTTAAAATCAATTTGAGAGCATCAGCAACAGGCTGAAGCAGTCCCCACTTACCTGCGTGAAATCCAACTCCTTGCCCCATTGGTCCAACTTTGTCCTGCATAAAAGAGGATATTTTAACTTCTCCATAAATAGCGACCAACGCATAGACGGCAATGAAAACAAAAGTCGGAATGGCGCAGATCAGGACGGCTGTGAAAAATGTCAATAAAGGCCAATCAGTCCCAAAAGGTAACCAGTTGATTAGTTGATCAACGGTCACCGGTCAATTTCTCCTAATACAATATCCAGGCTACCTAAAATAGCGATGACATCCGACATCATCCAACCCCGGGATATTTCACTCAATACACTTAAAGCAGTAAAAGCAGGAGACCGCATTTTTAAACGATAAGGAATGGGAGATCCATCGCTCATTATATAATACGCTAAATCTCCACGGGGAGACTCCGTTCGTTTGTACACCGAACCTTTGGATGGACGAATTTTTTTCGGTAAGGCCTGATGAACATCGCCGGCTGGAAGCAATTTAATGGCTTGTCTAATTATTTTCACGCTTTCTTTCATTTCCACCATTCGAACATAATATCTATCCCAGCAGTCTCCCACAGTTCCCACTAATCCTGCACCAACCGGAATATCGAAATCAAATCGATCATAAATCGAATATGGATCATTTTTTCGCAAATCCCATTTGATACCTGATCCCCGAAGGTTGGGACCGGTTACACCGTAACTAATGGCAACTTCCGGGGGCAATACACCCACATCAGCAGTTCGTTCAATAAAGATTTTATTGTAAGTCAGGATTTCATTATACTCACCGATTTGAGGTTCAAAATAATCCAGGAATTCGATAATCTTTTCTTCAAATTTATCTGGAAAATCATGAGAAAGTCCTCCGACCCAAATATAATTGTATAACAAGCGCGCTCCACAAAGGACTTCAAATATATCTAATATTCGTTCTCGATCCCGGAACATATATAAAAAGGGAGTAAATGCACCGACATCCAGTCCATAGGTACCCAACGCCAGCAAGTGACTGGCAATGCGATTTAATTCTGAGACGATGACCCGGATATGTTCCACTCTGTCCGGAATCTTTATTTCCATTAATTCCTCTACTGCAACTACATAACCCAAATTATTATTCATAGATGCAATATAATCGCAACGGTCTGTATAGGGAATCACCTGATCATAAGTGACTTTTTCGCAATGCTTTTCAAAACAACGATGGAGATAACCAATGATGGGTTCTACTTCTGAAATAATTTCACCATCTGTTTTAACTTTTAACCTGAGAACGCCGTGAGTACTGGGGTGTTGTGGCCCAATATTTAGAGTCATTAAATCGCCCTGCACTATTCCCACCCTTCTTTCAGCTTAATTACCGGTATCCCATGGTAAGTTTCCTGTGTTTCATAATCCCTTCGTAATGGCCAGCCTTCCCAGTCCTCCGGTAATAATATTCTCTCTAAATTGTGATGACCGTCAAAAAGGATGCCGTACATATCGTAAGTCTCCCGTTCAAACCAGTCTCCAATTCGCCACACTGGTTCAATTGAGGGTATCAATGGATGATTCCGTGGAGTGCTAATCCGAATTTCAATAGCGTGGTTAAAAGTCATGGAATGAAGGTTATAACGGACTTCCAAATCATCCTCTTCTCCTAAATCAACTCCAGTAACACACTGGAGAGAGTCAAATAGATAATCTGGAAAATCTTTTAAATATCTGGCAATATTTAACCAATTTTCACCTTTAAGTTGAATATGGTTGTTTCCACTCTCTCCATCCAAGGATCCAGGAAACTTTTTCTCAATCGATTGAATCACTTTTCGACTTAAAGATATTTCAGAGACTGCAGATTCTGTTTCTGCTGTGGGGGGAACTGCTTTTGTTTCAGAAGCTGCAACCATATTAGCCGCTCGTTTTGCTTTAACAAGGGCTGCTTTTGCTTTTGACCGTGTTACCCGGTCTTCGATGGCATTGATCATGTCCATGTCGCCTGCCAGTGCTTTAGCGACAGCTTTTTCAATCAATTTAGTTATGTCATCATTCATACAATTTTTTCGTCAGCGGCCGTTCTGTTTGAATTTTTTCCTGAAGTTTCAGCAAACCTTCAATGAGAGACTCAGGTCTTGGCGGACAACCTGGAATATAAACATCTACCGGAACCACTAAATCCACCCCTTTTAATACATGGTACCCATGTTGCCAATACGGTCCACCGCTCGTGGCACAACTTCCCATGGCAATCACATATTTGGGATCGGCCATTTGTTCATAAAGTTTTTTGACTCGTAGGGACATCTTCATGGTAACTGTCCCGGCAACAATCATTACATCAGCCTGACGAGGCGATGACCGTGGTATCATTCCGATTCTCATTAAGTCATGGCGACTGGCGGCAGTGGCCATCATTTCAATAGCACAGCAGGCAAGTCCAAACTGAAAAAACCATGGGGACGTGGATCTCGCCCATCCCAATAATTTATCCAGAGAAGCTACGACAACATTGTCCTGGAATTTATTTTCAAGGAGACCCAACAGAAGCCCCTTTTACTTTACCGACAATTTTTCTGTATTTTCCCCGGCCATATTTTACCCGGTATTTAACCCAGTCCAGGTCTCCTTTTTTCCAGACATAGGCTAATCCGATAATTAATATCAGGAGAAAAATACCCATTTCCACAAAAGCCAGTAATCCCAAATCTTTAAATACAACTGCCCACGGAAAAAGAAAAACAACTTCTACATCAAAAATAAGAAAAATAAGGGCAATGACATAGAATCGAATATTGAATTGTATCCAAGCGGACCCTTCCGATTCTTCCCCGCATTCATAGGTGGAAAGTTTATCTGGAGTGGAATTACTTGGAGCAATGAGTCTCTGAATAAGCAAGGGTACATAGACCAAAACAATGCCAATGAGGATAAAAAGAAATATGGTTCCGAAGTCGCGATACATCTCGTTTTTATTAGAATTTTGAGCCCGAAATTTAGCTTTCTGTTTTATCACCTTGCAAGGGCAATTCCCATATAAAATATCAAATCCACATCTGTCCAAGACGTTTGATTAAAATATGAAAAAAAGCCCTGTCAATAATA
>CAYXMX010000002.1:0-9106 GCA_964466265.1 uncultured bacterium
TGGAGATCATATTCCAATCGAGTTAATCAATGAATTCATCCACAATTATTAGTTTTATAACTACCCCGTTCTGGGGGAAAATGGTAAGTTAAATAAGCACATTTATGGAAAATTACAGACAAACCATGTCCTTGAACATGAAAGGAGATATTTGGATAAATTTTGTTCCTATTAACAATTTCCAATTGAAAATATGTTAGATCTTCTGACAACCCTTTTTCCATCCATCTGTCTTAAATTATATTAACGATTAAAAGAGTTCATATCTATATTTAATTCGAATTCGATGACCAACAAAGGAGTCATTCAATGAAAGTCAGTGTAAAAATATTCATCATTAGCCTATTCTCATTTTCATTTCTTTCTGCTTCCAGTGAGATTCACTCAAAATTATTGGCCAATGGTTTAGAAGTGATCGTAATTGAAAATCATATTGTTCCTCTGGTCACAATTGAAATTGTTGTTAAAAATGGTGGTTTTGTGGAAACACCGGAATATGATGGACTGGCCCATTTATATGAGCATATGTTTTTTAAGGCAAACCAAAAAATACCGAGTCAGGAAGCTTATTTGGAACGGACCCGTGAACTTGGGATGAGTTGGAATGGCACTACGTCCGAAGAAAGAGTGAATTATTATTTTACCCTTCCGGTGGACAGTATTGAACCGGGAATGGAATTCATGAAAAATGCCATTCGATATCCCTTATTTTTAGAAGATGAATTGGAAAGGGAACGCCCGGTGGTTATTGGTGAATATGACCGAAATGAATCCAATCCATATTTTTATCTTTTTAAAGAGATAAATCAGAAACTCTGGTATCGGTATTATTCTCGGAAAAATGTTATTGGGGATCGCAAGATCATTTTATCGGCAACAGTTGATAAAATGAGAACATTAAAAGACAGATATTACGTTCCCAACAATTCAGCGTTACTTTTGTCAGGAGATGTAACGCCGGAAGAGGGATTTGCCTTAGCAGAGAAATATTTAGGAGACTGGCCCCGGGGAGATGATCCTTTGGAAAAGTGGCCAGTTCCCAACCACCCGCCATTAAAAAAGTCAGAAGTAGTAGTTGTAAAAAAACCAGTGAATGCAGTGATTGTACAATTCTCGTTTCACGGACCAAATGCCAGGGAGGATTTGGATGGAACCTTTGCAGCCGACGCCCTTTCTTATATATTGAGCCAGAAAAATTCACTTTTCCAAAAAAACCTGGTTGATTCAGGTATAGCCCTTCAGGCGTCCATTGGTTACTATACTCTGAATTATACAGGCCCTATCAATGCAACGATTGTGTGTACACCGGATAAAGTATTGCAGGCACGAGATGTTCTTTGGAAGGAAATGCAAAAATTAGCGGATAAAGATTATTATACGGATGAGCAATTGGAAACATCCAAAAAAATGTTAGAAGTTCAGGAAATTTATGGTCGAGAGAAACCATCGAGTTATGTTCATACTGTTTCATTTTGGTGGGCAATAACAGGTTTGGATTACTATCACCACTATGTGGAAAATTTGAGGAAGGTCTCCCGGGAAGATATTAATCATTATGTTAACCGATATATAAAGGGTAAACCATTTATTATGGGAGTTATATTACCTGATCAAGTTTTTTCTGCACTGAATCTCAAAGAAGAGGAATTACTGCCATGACCAGGATTAAATCAGTTTTATTATTGCTTGTTTTAATATGGGCAGGGGGGTGTCAATCAACTCCAAAATCAAAAGCAAAACAATTTACTGTTAATGGACTAAAAGTCATCATAAAAGAGCTGCCTAATTCAGATATTATTTCTGCCGGGTTTTATTTGAAAGGTGGTGTTTCTTACGTACCGGAAAACCAAGCTGGCATTGAAAAACTCTTGCTATCTGTTATGCCAAAAGGATCTGAAAAATATGATAAAGAAACATTGCAGGCCTTAATAGAAGAGATGGGGACTTCAATCTTGGGATCATCCGGTAAAGATTACTCATCTTTGTCCCTAAGGTGTATGGCAGATAAGTTTAATGCTTCTTGGGATATTTTCCAGGATGTAATTCTTCATCCTCTTTTGGATTCTACAGAAATTGAGCTAGAACGAATCAACCAAATAACCAATATTAGAGCAGAAAGTGACAACCCGGATTCTTATTTGCAAAAACTTGCACGTGAATTTTATTTTGATGGACATCCGTATAAATTGTCTCCTTCCGGTACAGAAAAAACTGTTTTAAATATATCAAGAGATAACTTGGTTCAATATCATCAAAATGATATAACAAAATCCAGAGCTATGTTAATTGTAGTTGGTGGCATTACCAAACAGGATATTTTAAATCTCGCTGTTCAGTTGGCTAAAGCACTACCCAAAGGAAATTCCTACAAAGATCGTTTACCGGATCGTTGGCATAAAAATAGTTCTGGCATGAGAGTCATCGAGGGAGAAAAAGATATGCCCACCAATTACATCATTGGTCAGGCAGAGGCACCGGATAAATACTCAGATGACTTTTTTGCATTTCTGTTAGCTGCCAGAAAATTAGGGACACGGGTATTTGAAGAAGTGAGAACTAAACGAAACCTTTCTTATGCACCAGCAGCTGGGTTTAGCACTGGACGAACCGGTTATACATATTTATACGTTACCACTACGCAACCGGATACAACTATCAAAGTAATGTATGCCGAATTAAACCGCCTGAAGGGAACACTGTTAACGAAAAAAGAGTTAAAAGAATTGCAAATGATGTTTCTTACCCGTCATTATATGTCAGAAGAAACGGTAGCTGCTCAGAAAAGCGTTTTGGCAAGTTATGAATTGACCGGGCCTGGATTTAGACATGCAGAATATTTTATGAGAAAAATACAATCGGTGACACCAGAAGATATTCAACGGGTTGCACAAACATATTTGAAGAACTATCAATTTACCTACTTGGGAGATCCCGAGGCTGTTAATGAGGATGTTTTTTTAACCTACTCGTGGCCAGACGAAAAGTGGGAAAAATAACCTGGAAATTATTATGAAGAATATTGGAATGTTATTATTGGGGTTATTACTGGTTTCCTGTTTGAATAAAAATGAAATTGTTCAAGCAACATTCGGTGTGGAAGGCATGGATATTCGCGGTGGAATATTATGAATGGGGTGACCCACCAATATTGGGCAAGCCCTGGATGGGCTGAAGGGAATAAAAAAATACAGTTTTGATCAGCAGACAAGAGTATTTACTATTGACTATTATCCAACAATTCTTTCTCAGGATAATATTGTAAAAATTGTAGAATCGGCTGGGGAATTTACCGTCATCCACTGGAAAAATAATCGGTGATTACCTGAAATAATTATCATATTTCTATCAAAAAATCTAATCTGGTCTAATGGAGAATAAAAAAGGAGTGGCTAATGATTGATATTGTCATCATTGGGGGAGGCATTGGCGGATCCGCTTCTGCCCTAAGATCTGCACAAAACGGTTTGACAGCTTTGTGGATACTTGGAAGCAAAACCACACGAAAGCAGAGTAGATCGCAGTGGGTCATGAACCTGGATAATATAGTCGGATTTCATGAAGATGTGATCAAAGACCAAGTGATTAAAACATTAAAAAAACATGGGCAGGAAGATGCAATCTCCCTCTTGGAAAAAGAGCATTATCATATTAATAACAGAATGTTAATTAAAAATACGATTCAAAGGATTGAGAGACAGTTTTCTAATGTAACGATAGTAGAAGGGGAAGCATCTTCAATAAAACAAGTGGACTCCGGGTTTGAAATAAAGTACCACCAGGAGATGGTCCGATCCCATGCGGTCATTTTGTCCACCGGAGTTATGGATGAGCAGCCGGCGATTTTAAAAAAAAATAGAAAAGGTAAATGGGAGAAAACACCAAAATGGATTTACCCCTTTGCCAACCGTGAGCAGGTTTTGTATTGTATTCGCTGTGAAGGCCATTTAACTCATCGCGATCAAGCAGCCATTATTGGTCACTCCGATACCGCTGCAGAATTGGCTATGATGCTCTATGAACGGTATAAAAACCAGATTTATATAGTTACCAATGGAAATTCGACAGAAATATCTGATGAAAGACTGAAAATATTAAAGCATTATGGAGTTGAAATTATCGAAGATCCCATCACTGATTTTATCAGTGAAGGTGCGAAACAACTTCATGGGTTTACTTTTGAAAACCATCGTTCTTTGGAAGTGAAATTTGCCTTGGTTTCTTTAGGACTTCATCGAGTCTACAACGATTTGGCCATTGAACTGGGTGCCCGACTGATGGATGAAAATAACCCTGAAGAAAAACGGCATGTTTGGATTAATAATAAGGGAGAAACATCTATACGTGGATTCTTTACGGTAGGAGATATGGCAAAAAGGGAAGATGAACCTATGATGAAACAAGTTTATACCGCTCAAGAGTATGCCGTCCGGGCAGTGGATACAATAGATAGCCGTCGACGCAAGGTTTTAAGAGCGAAGATTTTATAATCTGACTAAAATTCTATTTATCGAAATAGACAAGAGTCCTGAAGATATTTAATCAAGGCTGATTATTTTCAGTCAGCTTCTTAATAAATTCAACCATATTTTTGAATTCTTTTTCATCAAATAAACGCGTCAGGAAAACAATTTTCCCATTTTGATCAATAATGACATTCCTGGTAACTCCAGATTCTTTATCTGCGAATAACCCAAAAATCTCTGCTTCGGGATCCAGCGCCATGGGATAGGTAACATTCATCTCTTTTTTGAACTGTTGGACAATATCCAAAGGTTCATCACGATCGATACCGATTAAAATGAAGCCTTTATCTCTGAATGTTTGCCACACTTCTTTTTCAAGATAGGGCATTTCTTTTCTGCAGACTGAACACCAACTGGCTGTGAATTGTAAAATGATCACTTTACCCTTCAAATCTGAGCTGGATAGTATGGTTCCGTCAATAAATTGGAGTGAAAAATCAGGTATATCATCACCGACTTTAACAATATATCCCCGATCATCTGGTTGTATACCAAGCACAAAGGCTGAAAGAACGAATATTAAATTGAATATCTTTCTCATATTATTACATTATGGAAGTTATTCTACAGTTATTAAACTATTACATTAAGCGATAATTTTATCCACCGTCCACAAAAAACCCTTGTTCTTTCATCCAGTCATCTGAAAGGAATTTGGACATATAATTTCTGATGCCATCGGGAAGAATCACCAGGCACTTTTGTCCAGCATTCAAATCCTTTGCTTTTTCCAACGCAGCTGCAATAGCGGTGCCGCTTGAACCACCGCAAAGGATTCCCTCTTCCTTAATCAGTCTCCTAGCTAAAGTAAACGAGTCCTGATCGTTCACTTTTACATATTCATCTACGAGTGTGTTATCGAGTACATCCGGAAAAAAGTCATACCCTATTCCTTCAACCTGATAGGGAAATACTTCATCTCCTCCACCCAATATGGATCCATAAGGATCGGCACCAATAATTTTAATTGATGGAATTTTTTCTTTTAATTTTCTGGCAATTCCTGTAATAGTTCCGCCAGTCCCGGCACCCATGACGCACATATCCAATTCCGTACCGAAATCAGCAAGAATTTCTTCTGCAGTACCATGATAATGAGCATTAGGATTATCCGGGTTGGCGTATTGATCCAATATATGTGAGTTGGGTATTTTATCATTTAAATGCTTGGCAATGGATATATGACTATCAGGGTCATCCCATGCTACTTCACTTGGAGTTCTGACAATTTCAGCTCCTAGCGATTCCAACACAACTTGTTTTTCTTTGCTCATCTTTTCCGGCATTACAATTAGACAGCGATATCCCTTCACAGCGGCAGCTAAGGCAAGACCAATTCCCGTATTTCCGGATGTGGGTTCTATTAGCGTATCTCCCTGTTTGATTCTTCCTGATTTTTCTGCATTCTCCACCATTCGGTATCCGATTCGATCTTTCACAGAACCTCCAGGATTAAAATATTCACATTTGACATATAAATCACAAACCAACTCACTACCAACATGGTTTAGTTTGACCACAGGGGTATTTCCAATACTCTGTAAAATATTTTCTAAAATCATTGGAGTCCTTTCAACAACAAATTCAAAGTAGTAATTTTTAGACCGTAAACTTAATGTAATTTTCATGGAGAAATAGAATGAATCTTTTACAGAATAAAGTATGTATTGTTACCGGCGGTGCACGAGGAATCGGAAAAGCCACAGCCAAAAAATTCATTGATGAGGGTGGAATCGTTACAATTGCGGATTATGATGAATCATCCGGTACAACTGCCACAGAGGAACTGGGTGAGAATTGTACGTTTGTTAAAACGGATGTGAGCAATTCAGAAAGTGTCAGATCGTTAATAAACCAGGCGAAAAATGATCATGGCCGGATTGATATCATTGTCAATAATGCAGGAATTTTACAGGATAATACACTTGAAAAAATGGATGAAGAGCAGTTTGATAAGGTAATCCAAGTCAATTTACGTGGAGTGTACTTATGCACTAAATACGCTGCTGAAGTCATGCGGGAGCAGGGGGCCGGTGTTATTTTGAATGCGTCATCCGTTGTGGCTCGTTTTGGAAATTATGGACAGACCAATTACGTTGCAGCCAAGGCCGGGCTGGAAGGTATGACCAAAGTATGGGCACGGGAATTGGGAAAATATGGAATCCGTGTCAATGCAGTCGCTCCGGGATTTATCAAAACAGATATGACCGCCGGGATGCCGGAAAAAATCATTAAAATGATGGAGGATAAGGTTCCACTCAAGCGCTGGGGACGGTCGGAAGATGTGGCCAACCTGTATTGCTTTCTGGCAAGTGATGAAGCCAGCTATATCAGCGGCGCAGTCCTGCCGGTGGATGGGGGAGTGGTGGTGTAGTACTTAATGACAAAAGGGAAATAAAAAAGCCCTTTTGAACAATCAAAAGGGCTTTTTGCTTGAAAGTGGATCCGTTACGAAATTTTGATTTCGTGGATTTTGGGTTTCACTTCTTCTGCCTTAGGCACTTCTACTGAAAGTATTCCATCTTTAAAGCTGGCGGTAATTTTATCTTCCAATATTGTTTCCGGAAGATTGAAAGAACGGCTAAAGCTGCCATAACTACGTTCCCGACGATGATAGGTAGAGTTATCTTCTTTATTTTCAACGGTACGCTCACCTGTGATTTCCAAAACGCCGTCATTTAATGTGACTTTCACCTCTTTCTTTTTCATACCGGGAAGATCGGCTGTGATTGTGTATGCATCATCCGTTTCCTTAATATCCACAGATGGAAGCCAGTTAGCGTTCTTATTAATCATCGGAAAATTCCATCCGTCATTAAAGAATTCATCTAACATACGATCAAAATTAGTTAAGTAATGTTGTTTGGGTGTCCATTTTACGAGTGTCATTTTTAACTCCTTTTTCTATTGTTAATAAAATTTTCGATTTAATAAGGTCAATCATTGTGCCAATAACATCATTTTGCCATTTTAACGGCAACCAGTGCACATATGGCAGATATGACGCTTTCAATGTCATACGAGTCTGTAAATGTTGCAGAAACACACCAAAACTCGCGAACCTTACATTGTCAATGCGGGTGTATTGAAACAATTTCCTTTCTTCTATATACCCAAGGAGATCGCATGTCCGCCGAAGTCGAAGCGTAGGCGGGCTTCGTCATTTCATTCCTCGCTATGACAATTTTTTGAAAATATATTTGAACAAAAGTGTTTACTGTTCATCAAATGATTAATAGCGTAATTTTGAATTCAATTATTAAAGAGAAATAATAACAATGAGTAAACTGGCATTATTTGGCGGAAAACCTATCCGGTCGAAACCGTTTTTATCCTGGCCCCGACCCACATCTGTTTTAAGTGAGAGTGTACTTAATACTTTGGAAAATGAAAACTGGGGTGTAGGAAGTGAAGCTATTAGTCGTTTTGAAAAAGCGTTTGCAGCATTTCAGGATGCAAAATACTGTATAAGCACAAATTCCGGAACGGCCGCCCTTTGGGTGGCCTTAAAAGCTGCCGGTGTCAAAGCAGGGGATGAAGTCATCATTCCCGCCTACACGTTTATTGCCACTGCATCTGCCGTTTTAATGGCAAATGGTATCCCCGTCTTTGTCGATATTGATGAACGAACACTAAATTTGGATCCCCATTTAGTCGAAAAGGCGATTTCCGAAAAAACAAAAGCCATCATGCCGGTACATATCGCAGGTAATCCTGCAGACCTAGATTCTTTTATTAAAATAAGAAATCAATTTAATATTCCAATTATTGAAGATGCCGCCCAGGCTCATGGTTCAGAATGGAACGGAAAAAAAGTCGGAGCCATTGGATTAGGTGGTGTTTTTAGTTTCCAGACATCAAAAAATATGACCGCCGGTGAAGGTGGCGCTATTATCACGAATGATCGTTCTTTCCATGAAGCATGTTTTTCATATCATAACTGTGGACGGGTGAAAGGAGGTGGATGGTATGATCATCAGCATCTTGGAGGAAATTTCAGGATGAATGCTCTGACAGCAGCTTTATTACAACCACAATTGCAAACCATTGATACGGATATGGAAACAAGAGAACGGAATAAGAAGAAGCTTGATATTGCCTTAAAACAGATAAACGGAATTGATTTGGTTCAATCATACAAGCAAACTAACCAATCTTCCCACCATTTATATATTTTGAAATATAAAAAGGAGAAATTCCATAATATTCACAGGGATATATTTTTTAAAGCCATGCAGGCGGAAGGTATTTTTACTTACGCAGGGTATAAAGCACTTTACAAGGAACCATTATTTATAACGGACCCTAAAGAATATCCTTGGTTAAAAGATTATGATTACAGAGAAATGTATTTGCCGGTCACCGAAAGAATCTGTGATGATGAATCTGTTTGGCTGAAGCAAAATCACTTATTGGGAAATGATCAAGATACTCAGGATATAGTCGACGCGTTCGTAAAGGTTACTTCTGCATTGAGAGAACAGCCTGAACTATTTCAACAAGAAAGATAAAGCATTACATACATTTCAATGTGCCCGGGACTGGAGTCCCTGTCTGCCGACAGGCAGGGAACCAGCACTCAA
>CAYXMX010000002.1:9206-79561 GCA_964466265.1 uncultured bacterium
TATTATTCCGTAGGACATAAACGTAATACATTTTAATGTGCCCGGGACTGGAGTCCCTGTCTGCCGACAGGCAGGGAACCAGCACTCAAATGCCATGTGAATCTAGCGTTTCCCGTCCAATTCCAGATTTTAAAAACCGCTCTCTTTCGATAGCTTCGGCTCTTGTTTCGAATTCTTCGTAATACACTAATCGCCAGGGTTTGAATGCTTTAGTGGATTTTACTTTACCGTAATTATGGGCTTTCAAACGAGTAGGAATATTTTTACAATGCCCAATGTATCGATAAACATTCATATTATTCCGTAGGACATAAACGTAATACATTTTAATGTGCCCGGGACTGGAGTCGAACCAGCACGTCCTTGCGAACACTAGACCCTGAACCTAGCGCGTCTACCAATTCCGCCACCCGGGCATGGATTGAGCCGGCGATTTTAACGTTTATCGTCGAATATTTGCAAGGTTTAAACTTGTTTAACCTTATCAAAATATCATATTTTAGCCGTCGAATTTCTCCTAATGGATATTAAAGTTGTATCACGAAACAAAAAAGCCTTCCACGATTACCACATTGTGGATCGTTTTGAAGCTGGCCTTGAACTGGTTGGAAGCGAAGTAAAAAGTCTTCGGGAAGGAAAAGCCAACCTTAAAGAGTCTTATGTGACTGTCAGGAATGGGGAAGCCTACTTGGTGGGAATGCATATAGGGCCCTATTCGCACACAGGCTATTCCGGTCATGAGCCATTAAGAAAACGTCGTTTATTACTCCATAAGAGAGAAATAATTAAATTACATAATAATATGTCCCAAAAAGGACAAACCATCGTTCCACTTGAGATTTATTTTAATAAAAATGGAAAAGTGAAAGTTGAAATTTCTCTCGTAAAAGGAAAAAGACAGTTTGCGAAAAAGGATGCCATTAAAGAAAGAGATCTTAAAAGGGAAGCTGAAAGAGAATTGAGCAGAAGAAAATGAATTTTATTGCAGTAGAGCAGCAACTCGATCTGATTAAACGAGGGGCAGTTGAAATCATACCGGAAAATGAATTAATTGCCAAGCTGAAAAGATCAAAAGAGAAATCAAACCCGCTGATTGTAAAACTGGGTTGTGATCCCAGTCGACCAGATCTCCATATTGGACACGCTGTTGTTCTGCGAAAAATGCGTCATTTTCAGGAATTGGGGCACCAGGCTGTTTTAGTCATTGGCGATTTTACTGCCATGATTGGTGATCCGTCTGGAAGAAATAAAACAAGACCTACCTTAACGCTTGAAGAAGCCAATGCAAATGCAAAAACATTTGTCGAACAAGCTAAAGTCATACTTGATATTAGTACTCTTATGATAGTGTATAACTCAAAATGGTTAAATTCAATGAATTTTAGCGATGTGATAACACTTGCCAGTAAGTATACAGTTGCCCGAATGCTGGAAAGAGATGATTTTACCAAACGGTATCGATCAAAAATCCCCATTTCACTTCACGAATTCTTATATCCTCTTGCTCAGGGAATGGATTCTGTAGAGTTGAAAGCAGATATTGAACTTGGAGGAACAGACCAAAAATTCAACCTCTTGGTAGGGCGTGATTTACAGAAGGAATACGGCCAAGAACCACAATGTATTATTACGATGCCACTGCTGGAAGGGACCGATGGTGTTGAAAAAATGTCGAAATCTTATGGCAATCACATTGGGCTATTGGACTCACCTGAAGATAAATACGGAAAAATCATGTCAATTTCTGATGATATGATGATCAAATATTTTCAATTAGCAGTGGATGCAGATCAGGAGAAAATCGAATCTGTTGAAAAACAGCTATCAGAGAGTAAAACAAATCCCAGAGATTTGAAAAAAGAACTGGCACGAACATTAGTAGCATTATATCATAATGAAGGTATATCAATTGAGGCTGAAAACCACTTTGATCGTGTGGTTGTGAATAAGGATTTACCTGATAATATTGAGGAATACCACCTCAATGAAGTCCAGTCTTTAGTTGATATCATATCCTCATATGGTCTAACCAAAAGTAAGGGAGAGGCTAGACGACTAATTAAGCAAAATGCTGTCAAACTGAATGGAAAAGTATGTCACGATATAAATCATTTACTTTATAAGGGTGAGACGGTTGTGATTAAGGTTGGTAAAAGACGATTTTTAAAGGTGAAATAATGAAAAAACTAATGTGGCTGCCATTGGTAGCCTTTTTAATATTATCTTGTACAAAACAACTTATTTCACATAGACCCAAATTAGTGATCATGATTACCATTGATCAATTACCTGAAGAATTATTCCATCGAATAGAAAATGAGTTTACTGGTGGGTTTAAATGGCTATTGGATCATGGAACATTTTTTCGAAATACAAACCATGAACATGCATATACCGTAACAGGTGTAGGCCATTTTGTCCTTGCGTCAGGTCGATATCCAGGGCCAGCGGGTGTATTGGGAAATTCGTGGTATAGTCGTGAATTAAAATCATCCTATTATTGTGTGGAGGATTCCATAGCCAAACCGGTGGGTGGAGAAGGAAAAGCAAGATCCTATCGACAAACCACTGGATCATCCATGGGTGACTGGGTAAAAATGAAGGACTCAAAATCTAAAGTATTTACAGTGGCAGGGAAGGATAGGGCTGCAGTGTTCATGGGAGGAAAGAATGCTGACCTTGCCATATATTATAATTATAAAGGGTCATTTATTACATCGGATTACTATACAAATCAACTTCCAGGTTGGTTAGAAGATTTTAATCGTAAGTTAAATTTTGTTACTTATCGTGATTCGGTATGGGATCATTTTGGTCCACCTGATTTTTATGAAAAATATGGAACGCCTGATTATTTTTATGGCGAACAAGATTTATTTGACCATTCAGAATATTCTCCAACATTACCGATTAGTCTTAAAAGTAAAGCACGCAATGATGCAAACAAATATATTGGAGCTACTCCCTGGTTTGATAGAACGGTTTTGACATTAGCAGGTAAATTAATTCGCGAAGAAAATTTGGGGAATGATCAACACGGAGATCTATTGTGCATTAGTATGTCAGCGGCGGACTGGATTGGACATTATTATGGGCCTCATTCTCATGAAGTTTTGGATTATTATTTGCGATTAGATCAATACTTAATGACATTTATTAATGTAGTAGAGTATGAGGTCGGGTTAGATAACGTTATATTTGTTTTAAGTTCTGATCATGGTACAATGCCACTTCCGGAATATATGAAATTAAATGGAATAGATGCCGGCCGTCTTAACACAAGAATTCTGAAAGAAAAAGTTGCCAGGATTCAAAAACAAACAAACGGCCAGGTAGTTTATGAAGCTGGAGGATTTTATTTTCCATATAAATACACTCAGGAGCAAAAATCAGTTGCATTCGACGTAATAAAAACTGAACTTGCGGATATGGCTGGAATCGATACATTAATTACCCGAGAGACGATTCTTAATATGGAAGGAAAGGATCCATTTGAAAGACGGATGAAGAATATGATTCATCCGGTAAAAAGCGCTGATATATTTATTCTTCTAAAAGAAAATTATTGTTATAAGTTTCCGTTCGGTACGAGCCATGGAACCCCATATGAATACGATACACATGTTCCGCTGATTTTTTCCAGTATAAACATGCAATCAAAAAACATCGAGCGTTCCGTCGAGACGGTTGATATTGCACCAACTATTGGAAAATTGCTGAATGCCAATATACCGGAAGAAGTTGATGGACATTATTTAAGAGAAATAATTCATTGATTAAACTGGATAATATTTGTAAATCTTTCGATGATATACTAGCAGTTGATCAAGTAACCTTCGAGATTGAAAAGGGAGATATTTACGGATTATTAGGACCAAACGGAGCTGGAAAAACCACCACAATTCGTATGCTTATGGGAATCATTGAACCTGATCGTGGTCAGGTTCTGCGGAATGAGAAAATCATTACACGAAGGGATCGATTAAAGTTCGGGTATTTACCGGAAGAAAGAGGATTATATCAAAAGCAAAAATTAAAAGAATCATTGATGTATTTTGGCCGGCTTCGGGGAATGAATAGGCATACAATATCTTCGAATATTGATAGGTGGTTGGAACGGTTCAATTTTACTCAGGATGCTAATAGAAAAATCCGGGAGCTTTCAAAAGGTAATCAGCAAAAAGTGCAATTTATTCTTGCCTTATTCCATCAACCTGAATTTGTTATTCTGGACGAACCATTTACTGGATTGGATCCTCTGAATCAAGTCTTATTAAAAGAGATTATTGAGGAAAAAAGGCAGGAAGGAGTTACCTTCATTTTCTCCACTCATCAAATGGAACAAGTCGAGAGAATCTGTACAAATATTTGTTTGATGAACAAGGGGAAAGTGCTTATCGAAGGCCCACTAAGTGACATTAAAGAAAAACACCGAAAAAATGCAGTTACCGTTCGATATGAAGGAATATTGGATGCTCATCAAATCACCAGGTTTATTCAAGATCCTGAAATGGCTAATGATGAAGTTTCTGGTGTGCTGAAAGTAAAACCGAATGATTTTATAAACTGGCTCAATCAAAAGGTTAATATATTGTCTTTTACACAAAGGACTCCTTCATTGGAACAGATTTTCATCGAGGAAGTGAGAGCAGAGTCATGAGTAAAATACTCCACATAATGAAATGGGAATTCATGGTTCGGTTCCGTTCCAAGATGTTTATTTTTTCGTTGTTAATGCCATTGTTGATTTTGGGTTTAAGTGTTCTCCCGGCCATGTTAATGGAAAAAGGGGGATCGGAAGAAGTTCTCATTGGATTGGTGGATGAATCAAAAACATTCAGCACTGATTTTATTGAGAGACTTCAAAAAAAATATCTTATCAATAATCAAGATCCAAAATATTGGATTAACCCTTATGAATCACAGGAAGAAGCCAAAAATGCATTACAAGAAAAATCAATTGACGGAATATTGGTTATCCATCAAGGAATAATGGAAACAGCCGGAGCATCATATTATGCCAGATCATTAAGCAATTTTATGATTATTGAAGAATTGAATAAAACTATCTCACAGACAGTCATCACTAATCGAATGTTGGAAAATGGTATTGATCCATCATTAGCAGATCAGATTGGAAAATCTGTGAATATGGATATTTATGAAGTCAATAAGGAAGGGGATGTTACAAAAGGAAATGATTTTATGGTATTATTAGGTCCGTTCTTCTTCGTGTTTCTTTTAGCAATGGCCGTATTTATTAATGGTCAACTTCTTCTTCGAAGCGTATTAGAGGAACGTACCAACCGAATGGTTGAAATCCTTTTATCAACTGTTTCTCCAAAGGAATTGATGACAGGAAAAATATTAGGATTAGGTTCTCTCGGTATTGTGCAGATATTCTTTTATATTTCCATGGGAATGACATTTGGTTTTTACAGGGGTATTGAAGTTGTTCGACTTGATGAATTGCCACTTTTATTTATTTATTTTATCACAGGTTATTTTTTCTTTGCAGCCATTTATGCAACCTTAGGATCTTTATTTGACAATGAGCAGGATGCCCAACAATCCATGAGTATTGTTTCAATTATTGCTATGACACCTGTTATCGGGTCGTTTTACTTTTTGTCTAATCCCAATGCACTCATCACTAAAATCTTGTCATTTCTACCTCCAATGACGCCCTTTATGATGATATTAAGAATTGGAAGTGGCGCAGCTGAACTATGGGAAATGGTTGCCACTATTGTATTGATGATTCTTTCCGTCTGGGGAATGATGATAATGGCAGGAAAGATTTTTAAAACAGCTTTATTACTCTATGGCAAACGTATAACCATTCCCGAAATTTGGCATTGGTTGAAAGCGTGAGTGATAAAAAAAATGAAATAATTAGAATAGCATTTTGAATTTACTCTAAATTAAAACACTTATTTTTGATAATATGGATTCATTTGGAGTAAAAATGACAGAAAATATACACGAGTTTACAGATTTAAATTTTGACGCAGAGGTTGTAAAATCAGATCAGCCCGTTTTGGTAGATTTTTGGGCAGAATGGTGTGGCCCCTGCAAGATGATAGGACCGGTTATCGAGGAGATTGCCGGGGATTATGCTGGTAAGGTTAAAGTGGGTAAAGTGAATGTTGATTTCAATAAAGATGTCGCTATGAATTACCGAATTACCAGTATTCCAAACCTGCTTATTTTCAATAACGGCGGAGTCGTAGACTCAATAATTGGTGCTGTTCCAAAGCAGGAAATCACAAAACGATTAGATGCAATTCTTTAACAAAAAAGTTATATGAATGATGAATCGTAAGGTCTTAATTATCGGATCCGGCCCCGCTGGTTTGACAGCGGCTATTTATGCCGCCAGAGCAAATCTTCAACCATTGGTGCTCGAAGGAAGTCAACCGGGTGGACAACTTACCATAACAACTGATGTTGAAAATTATCCCGGATTCCCCGATGGTATTATGGGTCCAGAACTCATGGACTTATTTAGAAAGCAAGCAAAGCATTTTGGTGCAGAATGTCATTTTAAACATGTATCGAAAGTGGATTTTTCCAAACAACCATTTACAGTATGGGTTGGCGATGAAGAATTCACCTCTGATTCTGTCATTGTTGCGACAGGTGCAACAGCCCGTTTGTTGGGGCTCGAATCAGAATCTTTATTAATGGGACATGGTGTTTCTGCTTGTGCTACATGTGATGGTTTTTTCTTTAGAGATAAAAAAGTACTCGTAGTGGGCGGCGGTGATTCTGCCGTTGAAGAAGCCAATTTCTTAACAAAGTTTGCTTCCGAAGTAAAAATAGTTCATCGAAGAGATGAATTGCGCGCATCAAAAATTATGCAGCAACGTGCATTTGATAATCCAAAAATCAGCTTTCTGTGGAATTCTACTGTGACGGAAATAAAAGGAACAGTGGAAACTGGTGTGACAGGCGTCGTCATTCAAGATACTGTTTCAAAAGAAACCCGTGAAGAATCTTGTGACGGAATATTCATGGCTATTGGACATTTTCCAAATACCAGCCTGTTTGAAAATATATTGGACTTGGATAAGAAAAAATATATTATTACCCAAAATGGGAGTACTATAACCAATATATCAGGCGTATTTGCCTGTGGAGATGTACAAGATTCTTATTATCGCCAGGCCATTACAGCTGCCGGAAGCGGATGTATGGCTGCCATTGATGCTGAACGATTTTTAGAGAATGAAGCCCATCATTAAATAGACCTGCGATTTGTCGCTCATAGAAAGGAAAGAGCGATGAATAGAAAAACTCTCATTTATGAAGTTTATAACCTCAAGAAGGTTTATAACGATCGAATTACACTTCAGATCGGCAAATTACAAATTCACAAGGGAACCGTTTATGGGATTATTGGTCCTGTGGGTTCTGGTAAAACATCCTTACTGCGTGCTATTGCTGGATTAGAAAAACCGACCGAAGGGACTCTCAATTATGATAACGAACCTTTTAAAGTGAATTGGCTTGGTAAACTAACTCCACCCAAAGAAATTAAATTTGTTGATACAAATGGAACTGGGGGGAGTGATCTTGTTTCTAAATATTTCTCAGGAAAACACGGGAAAAGAAAGGATACAATTCAAAAAAAATATTTCAATAACGGTTTTCGACGGTTTATGTGGAACCAACCCTTAAATACTTTATCAAGTGGAGAAAACTCGTGGATCAAAATGATTGACGCCATTGAAAATGATCCAAGAGTATTAATCGTTGATCATTATGCAGCTTTATTGGATGATGATATGGAAAGAGATATGAATCGTCGGTTGAAAAGTATGAATCGAAATCTTGGGACTACCATCATTTTATCAGGAGCAGAAAACTCCCGCATTCAAAAATTAGCCTCTGTAATGATTTACATGGATAATGGTCATATCTCTAAGGTTCGCTCAGGTAATTATAATCGGACGAATCGGCCATATCAGAAACGGTCTAAGGGAAGATCTTAATCATTTTTACTGAATAGGAATCTATCGGTAATCTCCTAATTCATATTAAATTCCATCTACTATGAAACGTATTTACCGCTCACAAAAAGATCGAATCCTTTCCGGAATTTGCGGGGGATTTGCTGATTACTTTCATGTAGATCCCTCTGTGATTAGATTGGTTTGGATATTTTTCACTCTGTTTGGAGGGTCAGGAATTCTGGCATATGTTTTGGCAATTGTGATTATTCCCAACGAATATGAAGTTCCCCAAAAGAGCCGGCACTATTTTTCTCTTCTCAAAGATGATCGGACCATTTTATGGGGGGCTCTATTAGTTTTTGTTGGTTTTATCCTTATTTTTCAACATAATGATTTATTAAGGGTCGCATGGAGGGAATTTTGGAATAGTGGAATTAACCTTATTATGGCTGTTGGAATATTAGGTTTCGGCGTTTATTTACTTTATTCGAAAAGAATTGAATTACTAGCCATGTTTCATGATGGCAATGGATTACCCATGCATCTATCCTTAAAAGATCGAAAAATTGTTGGTGTTTGCGGTGGAATAGCCGAGTCTCTTAATATAGACAGTACCTTAATACGGTTTATCTGGATATATGTTACTGTCATGAGTGGAGGCTTGGGAATATTATTATATTTAGTCTTGGCTCTAATTTTACCTTCAGATACGTTTCATCAAACAAATCAGGAATAATGAGAATAGAAAAATTACATGAACTAGTTGATCAATTCAGTCAAAAGCATATTCTCGTTGTGGGTGATTTGATGCTTGATTCCTACATGTGGGGAAGTACAAACCGAATATCTCCGGAGGCTCCTGTTCCGGTAGTGTCTATTGATAAAACGACGCACAACCCTGGAGGTGCGGCTAATGTTGGTTGGAATATTTCTTCTCTATCTGCTAAAGTATCTATGGTAGGAATTATTGGAGAGGACGCTTTTGGCGATCAATTGTTAGAAATTATGTCTACTCGGGGCATTAAAGTTGAGGGAGTTGTAAAAGATAGTGGAAGAAAGACAACTGTAAAAACGCGTATTATTGCTCAGGGACAGCAAGTTGTCAGGACGGATTTAGAATCGTTGAGAACGCCGTCCGACGCTGCCAAAGAATCTGTTTATCAAAAGTTGTCATCTATCATGGAAGAAGTGGATGGAATAATTATTGCTGATTACAACAAAGGATTATTATCTGCTGATATGATTGATACACTTTTATCCAAGGCAATCAGTTACCATCTTCCTGTGTATGTTGATCCTAAAAAAGATCATTATTTCGAATATAAAGATGTAAGACTATTTAAGCCAAATTCGGTGGAGTTTAAACAATCAATGAATCAAAATGTTACTGTCGAATCTGCAAATGAATTACGCCACCAATTAAACGCAGACTATATTTTAATTACCATTGGTGCAGATGGAATGCTATTAATCACAGATGAGGGTCATTTTAAAATTCCCACCAAAGCCAGAGCTGTTCATGATGTTTCTGGAGCCGGAGATACCGTTATTTCCTTATTTACCTTGGCTGACTTATCGGGAGCTTCTCCAGAAGAAGCAGCTATATTGGCGAATCTGGCTGCAGGTAGGGTATGTGAAGAAGTGGGCGTTATGCCAATAAACCTGGATATGTTAAACGAAATATTCAATCACCATCACCCATATTAATCCATTTTCATTTAAATACCTCATCCATTAAGGCGTTATGATTCAACATACGTTAAAATTTATTCTTGTTCTGATTTGTACTTGCCAACTCAATGGACAAAACGATTTCCGTTATGATCCCTTTGATTGGATATTATATAAGCAATTAGGCAATATAACATCTGTTACCGAAGGTTTTACTTATTTGTACGTTGGCACAGAGTTTGGGGGAATCATCAGGGTCCATCGATATGGTCACTATTTTGAAGAAACTCTTACAACTGCCCAAGGGTTAAAGGAAGATAATGTTTCTGCAGTTCATTTTGATCAGAATACTGGAAACCTTTGGGTGGCGACAAGAAATTTCGTTCATTATAGTCATTCCCGTGAAGGGAATTGGATTACAATTCAAAGAAGTGATTGGGGGTTGCCACAGAATAGTCAGATCTATCGGATGGGATCATCGAAAGATTATATTTGGATTCAACTGGGGAGTTCATTTGTAAAGTTAGATCATATATCAGGAATTTTTCTCGGAACTTTTCCGATACCAAATGAAAAGGCCATCAACTGGAGTTTAAGTTCAGCCACATCCAACTTTTCAACTGAAATCATCAATGAGTATTCATTAACAGGAGGATGGCTTTTAGTTGGAAATAGTTACGTAAATCCCTATGGTAGTAACGGTCGAATAACTGTTTTTTTTATTGGTCGAGAAGGAGACGTTATTCTTGGTACAGATGATGGAACGATTTTCATCGGCGATAACCGAATGAAATTATTGGACCCACTCCAGGCCGGATTGGGTAATAGTGATGTAGAATTTATCTCGGGGGAAAAAAATATTTATCTCGGGGGTCGTTTATCAAATTTAACAAAAGGGTTGACGATTTATGATCCTCAACGAAATTATTTTGAAATAAATGATTTTCAGGACCGTATTAATTTATCCCGGGGATCATATTTTTGTTCGCTGGAAATAAATGATGAGAGGTGGTATGGTGGAAATAATATGATTGCAGTTTATAACAAAAAGGATGATTATTGGCGTATGTTGGATGAAAGCAGAGGGTTTTTCGGTAGAAAGATAACTGATTTAGTCGCAGATAGTCAGTTCGTCTGGATCGCCTCTTCCTCAGGATTATTCCAAATGAGTTCAAAAGAAAAACGAGTGGAAACGGTTGGTTTTGAAAAAATATTTAATAATCGCTATATTTATGATATTGCACTCGTAGATAATTTACTCTGGATTGCTTCAGATTATCATTTAACTATTGTGGATTTATTAACGGAAAAATTAATGAACTTTCAAGATATTGGTTTTTTGGGAGATATGGAGGGTAAGGAAAGTCTTTTGTCTGGATTTAGAGTTATTAAAGTTTATAAAAATGAAATAATGGTCAGTTCTAATCAAGGAGTGTGGTGTTTTAACATTGTAACCAAAAAGTGGTCTGAATTAGTGGACCCGTCTGTATTTGCAGGACGTGAAATCTATGCGATTGCACGGAATGAACAGTATATATTTATGGCAACTAATGATGGTTTCATTCGTTACGATTTAAAAGATAGATTCATTCATGATTATGACTATGAATTTATTGGAATTATTCATGATTTAGTAATCGATAATAATACCCTGCTTTTGGGTACCTCAAACGGTTTGATAAAGTTTAAATGGACAAAAGATTGAAAATATTTAATAAAATTTTGATTCTAACTCTGTTGTCGCAAATTGTTTTTGCACAGAGAATGCGTGACAGCAATCGTGATTTAAAAACAAGCAATGTGGAACAGTTTCATATAACCATTGTGCCTGAAGCAGATACTAAAACAAATAAAATTCTCCTAAAAACTTATATATTGATCCCCAGTTACGCATTGCAGTTTGTGAAAGTAAAAGGTGGGTTTGAATCAAGTTTTGAAATTAGAGTTGTTTTATTTGATGATGAAGGTAATCAATTAGATACAGAATCTATGACTCAAACACTATCTGCAGCAGACTACCTGGAAACTGTGAGTCGATCTAACTGGTATTATATAGATCATGTATTCTCTGTTGAGAATAAGAAATATAAAGTTGTTTGCGAGTTATTCGACCTTGATACGAGAAACAGCGGTGTCAAAGAAAAGAAAATCGATTTAACTGAATATGGTTCTGATTTTACGTTGTTTCCACCGAAAATAATGAACCAGTACAAGGGGACATGGCAAGGTGGAACAATACTGTTACCAAGTTTCAATAATGAAATCAGTTTTCAACAATCATTTATCCCTGTACGTCTCTCTGGAAAAGTATCTCCATCGGATTATGCATTAACATTAAAATTAAGTGATATGAAGGGAAATCTGATTGCACAAATAGATACAACCATTTCCAATACTGAACCTGTGATAGAGCAGAAGCTTAAGCTGCCTATGGAAGAAATACATGGTCTGCGAGTAAAACTTGATGTCGAGTTAAAGCAAAATAGCAAAATAAGAAAACAAAATATTGAACTAAAAATAAAGCGACCGGGTATATCCTCATATGTTAATGACATTGATGAAGCCATTGATCAGATGAGGTATATCTTGACGGCTGATGAGCAGAGGCAGCTCTCAAAATCGCGGAAAGGTGAGAAAGAAAAATTATTTTATCAATTCTGGAAAGAACGTGATCCAAGTCCTGATACGAATGGGAATGAGCTTATGGATCAGTTTTATGTACGCGTGGCTTATGCGAATGAACATTTTACATCGTTTGCTCCCGGTTGGAGAACAGATATGGGTATGATTTACATTCTGTTTGGTCCTCCAGATGATGTAGAGAGAACATTTATGAATAGCAATCGAAATGCACGCCATACCTGGCATTATTATCGAATTAATCGCACTTTTGTTTTTTATGACGAAAATGGTTTTGGAGATTTTCGTTTGACCACACCGTATATTTCCGGCCGTACCTGGTGAGTAATCTTCAGCGTTTTTCTTATAGCGGACTTCAATCGTATAAAAAATGTCCGGCTCAATTTAAAATCAGATATATTGAAAAAGTAACAAAACCCGACGAGGGAATTGAAGCATTTATGGGTAAAAGGGTTCACGAAGCACTTGAGTTTTTATATAAAGAAGTTGGATCAGGTCGGCTACCAATTGTCGATCTCGTTTTAGATTATTATCATTCGATTTGGCTTGATTCGTGGCATGATCGGATTGCTATTGCTAAATGGGGAGAGAAAAAAGAAGACTACTACCGATTAGGAGAAGCGTGTATTGCCAGATTCTATCGAAATAATGAGCCATTCAAAGAAAAAGTAGAAGGAATCGAAATGGTGGTTGACTTTATGTTAAATGGTGAAAGTGATTATCGAATGAAAGGGATTATTGATCGTTTAGATTATCGTGGAAATGGCCACTACGAAATTCACGATTATAAAACCGGAAAAAGAGCCTTGGATCAGAAGAAAGCTGATCGGGATGGTCAACTAGCACTTTATCAAATTGCTTTACATCAGGAATATGAAAACGTAAAAACAGTTGAACTGGTTTGGCATTTTGTCAGATATGGGATCGAGGTAAGATCCAGACGAACAGATGATCAATTGAATGACCTGACTGCCTCCCTTAAAAAAACAATCGATGAAATACGTCTGAAGGAAAGTATAGGAGAAGAATTCTCGCCCAAACCAATGATACTTTGCAATTGGTGCTACTATTGGGAAGAATGCCCGGCGAAAGAGGGACCAAATCCCTTTATCAGAGGATAGGTTAAGCTTTCATACTGTTGAAAATGGTTCAAAAATAAGAGGGTGACTGTCATTAGAATTAGGTTAAAAATATTCACTATTTTATTCGCATTCATTTTGATTGCTGGATGTCAGCAACTCCATGAATCCTCCACATGGCAAAAGGGGAATCTCCATACTCATACTCTGTGGAGTGACGGAGATGCACCACCAGAGACCGTTATTCACTGGTACATTCAGCATAACTATCAATTTTTAGCACTTTCTGATCATAATATATTATCCGAAGGAGAGAAGTGGATTACTATTTATAATTATAGTGATCCGAATATTTGGCCACCCCGGTTTACCAAGGGGAATCTGGAAAAACTAAAAGAAGAGTTTGGGGAAAATTGGCCTACCTTACGCCAAAAAGGCGATACACTTCAGATGAAGCTCAAAACACTTAAAGAGTTAAAAGAAAAGTTTGAAGTGCCTGGTAAATTCATTCTCATCCAATCAGAAGAAATATCAGATGCGTATCAAGGGTTTCCTGTCCATGTAAATGCTACCAATATTAAGACAGTCATCCCTCCCCAAGGTGGACACAGCGCTTACGATGTAATGCAAAGGAATATAGATGCGGTCATTCGACAAAGAATAGAGACGCACCAGCCCATGCTCCCCCATATAAATCATCCAAATTTTGGATGGGGAATTGTCGCTGAAGATCTCATTCGCTTGAAGGGGGATTCTTTTTTTGAAGTATATAACGGACATCCTAGTGTAAAGAATTGGGGAGATTTGGGACATCCAGGGTCTGACAGAATTTGGGATATTGTTTTGGCTAACAGGCTTCATAAAGGAATGACAAGTTTGTATGGAATCGCAACGGATGATGCACATTCATATTATCAATATCGAGTTGGAAACGCTAATGCCGGCAGGGGATGGGTACTCGTCAATTCAGACTCATTGACTGCGGCAAGTATCGTCAACGCATTAAGAAAAGGTGGGTTTTATGCAAGTTCCGGCGTTACAATTGATAATATTAGTTATACTGATGACCAATTAATTATCTCTATTCACCCAGAACAAGATGTTATTTATACAACTCAGTTTATCGGAACTCCAATGAATTATGATACAACTTCTGTTCCCAATAAAAATAACGGAGAGATGCACTCGCTACATATTTCAAGAATTTATAGCGATGATATTGGGCAGGTTCTGTACGAATCCAGGGAAAACCCTGCCATTTATCACTTTCAAAAGGATGAATTGTATATTCGTGCCAAAGTCATTTCAAGTAGAAAACATCCAAATCCCTATGCGGAAGGTGATTTTGAGATGGCTTGGACTCAGCCAATTGTACCGTATTAATAGTTATTCCGTTAAATAATATGAATGAACCTGATTTATCTTAATTGAAACACCTATCGTTTCATTAAAATAACTTTTTTATTTTCCACCCTTGTTATGAAACTAAAACAGAATGAAAAGACGGCTATTAAGGATTTGCTGGCTAAGGCAGAAAACCGCTCTAATGATATTTTACAAATGCTTTATAAAAAACTTTCAGGAGATCATATAATTGAATTATATGTGGATGGGGCAGCGGATCTTCACACGAAAACATCTGGTATTGGAGGTGTTTTTTACCAGAATGGCGAAGAGATTGATTCATTCTCAGAATATTTTGGAGACGCAACCAACAATCAGGCAGAATACAGTGCACTGATTCGAGGACTGGAAATGGCGATTGAAATGAACATATCCAGTATTAAGATTTTTGCAGACAGCCAATTGGTTGTGCGACAAATAAATGGAGAGTATAAAGTAAAACATCATAATATGATCCCTCTCTATACAACTGCTTTGGATTTGTTAAATCAATTTGAATCTTGGGAAATTCATCATATCCTAAGGGATAAAAATAAAGTGGCAGATCAATTGAGTAAAGCCGGAATGAATAAAGGTCGATAACAGTCAGATTATTTCTGAAGTGCTCTTTGTTAAAACTAATAGCAGGAGATTATCAATTACTCAAGTGATGAACCTATTAATCGTTATTTAGAAAGTAGAAAATGAAAGCATTAATCACTGCCGGGGGGCACGGAACAAGGCTACGCCCAATCACACACACTCAGAATAAACACTTGATCCCTATCGCAAATAAACTCATGTTGGCATATGCTCTTGAATATGCAAGTGACGCAGAAATTGAGGAAGTGGGTGTGATTATTAATTCAGGAGACCATTCCATTGAAAAAGCATTTGGCAATGGGGAAAGGTTTGGGTTAAGGATTACTTATATTGAACAATCTGCACCGAAAGGATTGGGACATGTGGTTAAAATTGCAGAGCCATTTATTGGGAGTGATCCGTTTGTATTTTACTTAGGCGATAATATCCTTGTGGGTGGAATAAATACGTTTGTGGAAGAATACCACGAAAACCATTCTAACTGTCATTTGGTATTGAGTAAAGTGCCTGATCCAAATCGATTTGGTGTTGCCGATGTGAAACATGGGAAAATTATTGGGATTGAAGAAAAACCTTCCAACCCAAAAAGTGATTTAGCCGTAACAGGAATTTATGTATATGACGGTCATATTTTTGAAGCTGTAAATAATATTCTGCCGTCTGAGAGGGGAGAGCTGGAAATATCCGATGCCCATCAATACTTACTGGAGAAGGGATACAGTGTAACCTATTCAGAAATTACCGGTTGGTGGAAAGATACTGGTAAACCATCTGACTTATTAGAAGCGAACCGGTTGGTATTGGACAATATTAAAGATAAACGTAAAGGAAAGATTGATTCATCTTCAAATGTTTCCGGTAGGGCGATCATTGGTGATGGATCCCAAATCATAGATTCCAATGTTCGTGGACCAGTGGTGATTGGAAAAAATGTAAAAATTGAAGGTGCCTATGTTGGTCCCTATACGGCAATTGGAGACAGATGTTTAATTAAAAATAGTGAAATAGAATATTCTATATTAATGAATGGTTGCGGTATCCAAAATATCTCACAGAGAATCGAAGCTTCACTTCTTGGAAGCGATGTACAGTTAATTCGGTCTAAGTCTAAACCTGTGACACATCGGTTTATTTTGGGTGACCAGAGCAGGGTTGAAATTGACTAAACATTTAATAGAATTAATTTGTGTAATTCTTGAGGCAAATCGTTCTGATAATAGTTAACTTTACGCCTTCAATTTGAAGTAATAAATAATCCGAGATTCAAATAATGGCAATTCTTTCTGCTCTAACAAACACTTTCTCCTGGATTTCCGGTGATATCGCAATAGATTTGGGAACAGCCAATACTCTTCTGTGGGTGAATGGAAAAGGTGTAATGATTAATGAACCTTCTATTGTGGCTCGTTCCGTCCATGATGGGAAAATTGTAGCAGTTGGAATTGAGGCGAAAGCCATGTTGGGTAGAACCCATCGTGAATTGGAAACAATTCGACCTTTACAGGATGGTGTCATCGCCGATTTTGACATGACAGACGGGATGCTGCAAGGTTTCATTCGCAGAATCAATATTAACCGTCTGGCCCGTCCAAGAATGGTCATTTGTGTGCCGTCCGGAGTGACAGAAGTTGAAAGACGGGCTGTCAAGGATTCAGGTGAGCGCGCTAATGCACGTGAAGTATATTTAATTGAAGAACCGGTCGCAGCTGCTATAGGAATTGGATTAGATATTAGTCAACCTATTGGAAATATTATTGTTGATATTGGAGGCGGAACGACAGAAATTGCTGTAATTGCCCTCAATGGTGTTGTCACTAAGGAAACCATTCGTATTGCTGGTGATGAAATGGATGAATATGTGGTAATGTGGTTTAGAAATGAGCATAAATTAGACATCGGTCTGGCCACAGGTGAAGCGATAAAAAAATCAGTTGGTTCTGCGATGAGAATGACAACAGAAACCATATCGGTAAAAGGGAGGGATTTAGTCAGTGGAATTCCAAAGACCATTGAAGTATCTTCAGATGAGATCCGCCAGGCATTGAAAGAACCGGTCAACAGTATTGTTGAAGCAGTCAAACGTGCTTTAGAGAGAACTCCCCCAGAGTTAGCTGCTGATATTTTGGATAGAGGAATTATCATGACTGGGGGAGGGAGTTTACTAAAAGGAATGGATCAAATAATTCGTGAACGCACCAATGTCCCTGTTAACTGTGCTGAAGATCCTTTACTATCGGTTGTGAAAGGAACAGGAATGGTATTAGAAAATATTCAAAAATACAGACCTGTGCTCATCTGATATGTAATGAGGAATATTTACCTCGCTTTAATCCGTCAGCGCGATCATATTATTTTTGTTCTCGCAGTCATTTTATCTTTATTTTTTATCCTGTCTAATGATTCGCGCGATGTGAATATATTTCGTGGCAAGGTAACAGATTTTTTTTCATTTATTTATAAACCGGTATCCTGGGTTAGATCTATGGCGATCGTGGACGAAGAAGCTGCCTTACTCCGGGAAGAAAATATCGTGTATTCTCTTCAAATTGAATCCATGAGGGATCTTTCCATTGAAAATCAACGTCTCAGGGAAATGCTTAATTATAAGCGGGAGAGTAAGCTGCAGTTATTACCAGCTAAGGTGATCAATAAGGGAATTACAGCCAATATGAATACAGTAACAATTGATGTGGGTTCAAACCAGGGCATCGAAAAAAATTATGCTGTAATTACGCCTAAATGTGTTATCGGAAAAACAATATTAGTGGGGAAACAAAGCTCCATTGTTCAAATCTTATCTGATGTCAATTTTCGTGTGAGTGTACAAGTAAAGCCTTCTGGCGCAAGAGGAATTCTACGATGGGTATACGGGGATATCTGTGAAATAAGAGAGATACAGAAAAATTCTGATATAAACGTAGGAGATTATGTAATCACCTCCGGTTTTAGTGATATTTTTCCAAAAAATCTTCCGGTGGGGAAAGTCATTGGTATTCGTGATGAGATTGGTAGTTTTCAGAAAATTGTTTCTGTCCAGTTTCCAGAACAATTAGGATCATTAATCAATTTATTTATTATCGTCGAACAGAAATATGAAGTGGAATAAGTTTATCATCTTATTGATTACTGTTTTTCTGATCCAGTTTTATCTTGCTGAAGTTATGTCTGTTAAAATGGTTCGTCCGGATTTTATGTCTATTTTTATACTATACACATCAATTAGATATGGTCGCTTTTATGGAGTGATAAGCGGATTTTCTTTGGGATTGTTGTCTGATCTTTCAGCCGTGGGATCTTATTTTGGTCTGTCGTCTCTTTCTTATTCTGTTATTGCTTATCTATCCGGACTGTTAAAGGACAAGTATAATAAATTATTACCCCTTTACTATCATTTATCATGGGTAGGGATAATATCTTTTCATTTTCTCGTTTATTGTTATATCCGATACCAATACTTATTTGAAACTGATTTATGGAGGTTTACCCAAATATGGCTGTCTACAACAGCGTATACTATGGGATTTATTGTTATCCTTCAATTTATCATCCCATTTAAACTCTACTCTCATGCTGAAAGCAGCTAATTTAATTCCAAAAAGAAGAGTCGTCGTAGCCAGCGGTGTCATTATTGTATTAATGGTTTCATTACTGATCCGATTTTTCAGCATACAGGTTTATTCATATGAAAAATACAATAAAAAGGCAGATGTAAATAGAATTCGTGCCATATCATTGAATGCTCCAAGAGGGTTAATCTTGGACAGGACGGGTGAAATCATTGTTGATAATTATCCTA
The DNA here is from genome assembly GCA_964466265.1 of uncultured bacterium. Classification (GTDB taxonomy): domain Bacteria; phylum Fidelibacterota; class Marinisomatia; order Marinisomatales; family TCS55; genus JADFRD01. Next base: position 28,337 of record CAYXMX010000002.1, read on the forward strand.
CTTATATTTTAACTGGAATTCCTGGCGAAATGGAGGATAAAAAACAAAATTTCAATATTATCAGTAAATATACTGGTTTTGATACAACGGTTTTAAAATCAAACTATGAGAAATATTATCGAGGGAGGTTTTTGCCGGTAAGGTTAGCGAAGGATTTAACTTTTAATCAATTGAGTAAAATAGAAGAACATAAGACAGATTTAACCGGCATTAATTATTCCAAGCTTCCAGAGAGAACTTATACACCGAGGGTCAATGCCTCTCATTTGCTTGGGTACGTAAAAGAAGTTGATCATGCACTCATTAAGGAGTTAGATGAACCAGAAAAATATATTTATGGTGATTTGGTCGGATGGAGAGGGATTGAAAAGGTTTATGAGCAATCACTGCGGGGAGAAAAAGGCGTTAATTTTATTGAGGTGGACGCCTTGGGTCGTGAAATTGGTGAGTCAACTTCCAGGAATGGCGAATACCCAGTTCCGGGGAATAATTTGATAACTTCTATATTATTGCCTTTGCAAGAAATGTTAGAAAACAAAATGGATGATATTAATGGTGTGGCGTTAGTATCAAACCCTAAAACAGGAGAAATACTCGCTTTTGTAAGTAAACCTGACTATCCTCCAGATTTATTTACAGGAGCAACGACCATCGATGAATGGAAAAAAATTATTAGTAATCCTAATAAACCACTATTGAATAGAATTACTCATGGGTTATATCCACCTGGATCCACATTAAAAATGATCACTGCGATGACATTGTTGGAGAAAAATAAGGTTAGTTTGACAGAAACAGTCGAGTGTCAGGGAGTGTACACTTTAGGAAATAGGGAATTTAAATGTTGGAAAAAAGGTGGTCACGGAAAAATCAATTTAGAAGAAGCCATTACCCAATCGTGTAATATATTTTTCTATCATGTTGTACAAAGACTAACAGTTAACGAATGGGCGGAATCGTGTCGATTATTTGGGTTTGGCGAACTCACCGGGATTGATTTGCCATCAGAAGCAAAAGGAGTAGTACCTACTTCGGAATTTTTCAATAAGAGTTATGGCCGGTGGGGATGGTCAAAGGGACATTTATTAAATATATCTCTGGGGCAAGGTGAATTGATTGTCACCCCCATTCAAATGCTTAAATATATCAATTTACTTGCAACAAAAGGTCGAACTCCAATCCTTCATACAATTAAGAATAAAAAAACCAAGATTGATATAATCAGATATTTTTCTCCCCAAACTTGGAAGCAGATGGAATTATATATGCGTCAGGTCATTGTTTCTCCTCATGGTACAGGGAAGAGATCCGATCCTCATATCCCTGGTCTGGTTATTGCGGGGAAAACGGGTACATCACAGAACCCTCATGGGAACGATGATGCCTGGTACGTGGGATATGGAAAATACAAAGGAGAAATTATTTCGGTAGTTATCCTGGTCGAGCAGGGGGGGCATGGAGGAGTGGCTGCTGCACCAATTGCCGCATCTGTTTTTGAATTTCTTTTTTCTTCAAATCAAACAATGAAACTTACATTTGCACAATGATAAAGCTTTTATTGTTAAAATTTCGATCAACATCATCTTTATTGATAATATTATCAATATTCCTTTTTTTAATTGGATTAATTACACTTAGAAGTATTGAATCTGGCCAATCGACTAGTTTTTATACTCAATCATTTTATAAACAGCTCATTTTCCTTATTCCTGCTATGCTCGGTCTATTAATTGCAATTATCATCCCTAGACACACTATTCATCAGTATATATATGTCCTTTATGGTGCTATAATTATTTTTATTTTAGTTCCTTATTTTGGTAAGGAAATTGCAAACACATATCGATGGATTGATGTGGGTCTTCCGGTGGGGTTTCAACCCTCAGAATTTGCAAAATGGATTGTAGTGATTGCCTTAGCCCGATATTTATCAGATCACAATCTTCAAATGAATTATTTTATAGCGAATATTTTTCCAATGATGATTGCCGTAATCCCTGCATTTATTATTTTAAACCAACCTGATCTTGGCACGGCGATTATCATCATGGTTCCGGTATTTCCAATGCTGTATTGGGTGGGATCCAGACCATTCCACCTCTTTTTATTTATGGCACCTCTTATTAGTATATTAACTGCATTTCACTGGTTATCCTTTTCAATTTGGGCCGGTTTAATGATGTTAATCATTTATAAAGCAAATCCAAAAGTGTTATTTGGGATAACTACCTTTTTTTCAAATGTCTTTTTAGGGCTATTATCCCCTGTACTGTGGGGAATGTTAAAAGATTATCAGCAAAAAAGAATTTTAACTTTATTTAACCCACAGTTGGACCCTTTGGGTGCTGCATACCAAATCATTCAAAGTAAAACAGCCATTGGAGCTGGTGGGTTGTTGGGAAAAGGTTGGGGGCAGGGGACACAGACACATTTGAAATTCTTACCTGTTCAGGAATCTGATTTTATTGTTTCTGTCATTGGAGAAGAGTTTGGTTTTATCGCTATTTTAATGATTATTATTATTTTTACAGTCTTTGTATTAAAGAGCATTCGAATGGCTTATCATGTGGATGATCGTTTTTCTAGTCTCGTGATTATTGGACTATCCTCCATATTCACAGCACATATCTTTGTGAATTTTGCCATGACGGTAGGAATGATTCCAGTTAAAGGTTTGCCGTTGCCGTTCGTTTCTTATGGAGGATCATTTTTGCTTTCCTGTTTTATTATGATCGGGCTAATAATGAATTTGAGTATTGATCCCAAAGATTATTAAAAATTGCAATGATCCTTGACTAAATATTGGTAAATTTACCAACTCAATTCCTTTGGAAAACAACAAAATATTATGATTAACAAAACCTTGCACATATCTATATTTTTAATCTGTTTATCTGTAGCAGTCTATGCTCAGAGCGATAAACAAATTAAAGTCTTAAATAATAAAATAGCCCAGCAAAGTGCTCGAATCGATGAACTCGAGACTAAATTAAATATTTTATTACCTGAAATTCAAAATACGCTTAAAGCGACAGTCGCGTCCAAGAAACAGACTGACTCTGTTGCAATAATGATTATTAACCGAATTAATACGATTCAGAATAAAATTAGATTATTAGAAGATAAGGCAGCTTACTCTGATAGCACTAACTTTGAAGTGCTGGCTCAGCTGGTGATGATTGAGAATAAAATTGTAACTCTAGCCAATAGTTTTACAGAATTGTACAATATTAAAAATGACCGGACCCCAGCATCTCCGAATTCAAAAATAAATCCTTCGGAGTATAAACGAATATATATTGAAAGTTTAAGCAATTACCAAAATGGCTTATATGCGCAATCTATCAGCGGATTTTCTAAACTGGTCATTAGTGATCCTCAAAATGATTTAGCTGATAATAGTCAATACTGGCTGGCTGAATGTTACTATTCACAAAAAAATTATAAGCGTGCTATCATTGAATTTGAAAAAGTTTTTACTTTTGCAGGCACAGATAAAGACGATGATGCTCAATTAAAGTTGGGATTAGCTTATCAAAGCATGGGAAATTTGCAAAAAGCCAGAGAAGAATTCCAAAGATTAGTGGATTATTTCCCGGGAAGTGAATTTTATGATCGTGCAAAAAGCACACTTAATCAGTTAACCATAGAATAGAGATAGTTTAGTTATATGAGTAAACTTTTTTACATGACAACGGAAATCATTCCGTTTGCAAATACATCAAGTCTTGCATCATTCTCAACCAAAGTTCCTCTCATGCTTCAAGAAAAGGGGCATGATATTCGCACTATTATACCAAAATACGGATACGTCAGTGAAAGAAAATATATTTTGCGCGAAGTGATCCGATTACGGGAAATACCATTTGAATATAGTGGGAGTGAAATGGTCTTATCAGCAAAAAGCGCTTTTATTCCAAAGACACGTGTCCAGGTTTATTTTTTAGAGGATACCTATTGGTTCAAGCCGCTGACTAACCTCGTTTATAAATCAAAGAATGGTCGCATTCTATCAGATAATGCTGAAAGATATGCTATTTTTGGTAAAGCAACATTAGCAACTTTGCCGCATCTTTTTTGGAAACCGGATGTTTTTCTTTGTAACGGTTGGCAATCATCTTTTTTACCTGCTCTGTATAAGGAGATTTACCAGCATAACGACTTTTACAAGGGGATAAAGACCGTATTAATGGTTCATGATATGGATGAAGAATATACTACATTTGAAGAAGTCGCGTTTAAAAATGCCGGCATTAGATTACCTTCGTCTATGAAAAACGGTGAAGTGAATGCCTATGAAGCGGCAGTAGAAAATGTGGATATGATTATTGCATTAGAAACACCATCCAATGATTTGACTGATAAATTATTATCACTACCAGCCCTAAAAGCTGAAAAGAAAAAAATATACACTGTTAAAGTTCCTGAAGGTGAAGAACTCGATTATCAGCCTGTAGCTGACGATTTGGATAAAATCCTTGAGAAACTTAACAAATAGATTTTCGTATATAACCTATTCAATGAAAATATTTCGTATTAAACATCTCCTGGTTGCAGGTTTATTTTTTACACTATATAATGGGTGTATGGAAGACCCCATGAGTGCCGATTTAAACAATGCAAATTTACATTTAGATACTTTAAGCATATCTAGTATTAATGGAGTGACTTATCAGATTCCTCCCTCCATAGGCAGTAAATCAAGATTGACGTTGGGAAATGCCAATGGATATGATTATAGAGCCATATTATTAAAAACTTCTTTTACATCTGCTCAAAATATTCAATGGTCACTCGCCTCATTATTAAATTCATCTGTTGTAATTGATAGTGCTTATTTTACATTACATTTGGAATTGGATACATTGATTAACCCAGTTTCTATTTCCCTTTATACGTTCCCAAATAGTGGAGATTCTATCTTTAGCGAAACTGAATCGAATTATCTGAATTTTGCAGATAATGAAATGGCTAATGGACATTATGTAACAAGTGCAATGGAGGAAGAATATAAGTTTTCTGAAGATTCCTTAATTAATTCAATATTTCGATTACGTTTTAATATAAGGGATATGCTTGACTCTGCATTCTTGGATACTGCTTTGAATTACACCATTATGCTGAAGCAAGATGAATCGACAGATGAACTGCATTCCTACTATAGTAGAGAATATTTTTCTTCAAATGAATTTAACCCGCTATTTGAAGTGTATTATCATGAATTTACATATCCGGATTCATCAGATACATCTCAGATTACTTTGGTAGATACGCTAAGGAAAACATTTAATATTGTCAATGATTTGAGTATTATGGCTCCACCAGAGATTTCATTTGAGGATACGTCTTACATATCTATTAGCAGGGGTAAGGGACTAAGATCTCTAATTTCACTGGAGTTTTTAGACACCCTAAATTTGCCCAGACAGACTACCTTTGATAAAGCAGAACTGACTTTTTATATTGTTCCTGACACAAATATATCATTATTTACAGTATATGCTGTTCCCCTTATGGATACAGTAGAAATAAATCATTTTTCTATTTATGATGATGATAGCTTTAAAAGCTATAATTATTTAATTACCAGTGGAATAGTTTCAAATAACAAAGTGGTTTTGAATATTAAGCACTTTTTACAGGATCATTATTTTGATAATGTAAATAATCTTGGACTAAAGATTTATTCCAGTATTAATAATAATCTCCATTCGACAATTCATTTTTATTCTGCTGACAATGATACATTAAAACCAAATTTATTTATTCAATATGTGGCTCCGTAAATTATTTATCCCCATTCTTATTACGACTACAGTATTGGCTCAGTCAATTCATAATGCGTATGGCTTAGGGGAAATATCATTTGAGCATAATGCTGCATCAACTGCTGTTAGCAGCCGTGGACTTTTACCAGCTTATAGCGAAAATATCTCATTATCAAATCCTGTTACGTGGAATAATTTGAAGTATGCTTATCTTGCAGGGAATTATACAGGAAATGAAGTTAGTAGTGATTTGGGAGTAAATGGATTATCAGGATTCAGTAGCCTGCAATTTGCGGTACCAATTGGAACCAAATATGCCTGGGGTTTTGGAATAAAACCAGTATTTTTCCAGCAATATATGCTTGAAGGTTCATTAAGTGAATTTATAGCAAACGGAGATACATTAATAACACAGCATATGATGAATGGTTCTGGAGGGGTTTCTTCTTTATACTCGTCCTTTCGTTTTCCCTTATCATCGACAGAAGCGATGGCTATTGAAGTGGATGCTTTATTTGGATCATTGAGAAGAAATACTAAATTTTTATTGAATGACAGAGCGTATCATCTTTTCCAGCGGAATATATTTACAGGTTCTCTTTATAGACTCTTTATTTCATCAAATAGGTTCTATAAAGGAAAAACACCCGCAAAAGTTTATTTTATGATTTCACGATCTTTGAAATCTTTGGATGCAAAGCAGTATACTTTTCAACCCTTTGAAGACGTGAATGATAATGGATATTTCGACTCCAGTCCCCCAGGAGATAATCCATCTCCTGCCAGTATTCCAAGAGCTGAAATCACTTTTTATCGTCAGATCTATGATCCATCCGAATTAGGGTTTGGAATCGATTTGAAGAAAAGTGAAAGAATTCATTTAATGGCTGAGTACTACCAATGGAAAGATAAAAGCCAGATTGCTACTGGACTATTTCCTTTAAAGTCCCTGTATATTAAGCAATCAAATCAGTTTTCATTAGGAGTTGCAAAATTTTCACCTAATGTCGCATTTAAATTTTTTCATAAAATACAGCTTCGTAGTGGATTTTATTATCGCAAAGATATTTTATACGATCATTCTTCCCTCATGAATGAATTTGGCTTATCTGTAGGGTTTGGTATTAAATTTGGTCTAGCGAATAATCAATTAGATTTTGCTTACAAATACGGATTACGCTCTGGTGAAATGATTTCAGATGAAGTAATCCAACATGTATCTTTCGGCATACATCTTGGTGATCGTTGGTTCGTCAAGCGCCGACCAAAATAAGGAGAAATAAATGAAAAATAATCGTCTGCCTAAATTGATCAGTATTGGTGTTACAGCCATTTTTTTCTCAATGTGTGTTCCCCCTGAAGAAAGTACCAATGATGAAGATGCAGCATACAAAGCATATATGGACTCACTCCGTGAAGTGCGTTGTCCAAGACTCATGAGCAGTGCAGCCGAGTATTATAAAAACAAAGACTGGGAATCCACCATAAATGTCTATCGGGAAATTATTGAATTGGGATGCGATCAGGACGATCCCGTTTCGGTCTATCAATATTATGCAATTGCATATGAATATTTGGGAATGTTTGATAGTTCTGAGTTTGTTTTAGTCAAAGGATTGCAACAATTACCTAATAATGTACAATTACGCAAACGATTAGTATATTCGTATTCTAAACAGGGTAAAACAGACTTGCAGATTTCTGAATTAATTCGCCTAAGTGAGTTAGTACCTAATGACATAGAAATCAAAATGGATATTGCTGAATTATACGGTGACCAGGAATTATATACAGACCAAATAGATGTATTAGAAGAAATTCTAAACATTGATCCTTCAAACGAAAATGCTCAAAGTGAAATTGCAATCGCCTATGAAAAATCTGGAAAAGATCCTCTGGATATTTACCGTGAACGATTTAGAACTAATCCGGAAAATGTATCTTATGGTATCGATCTGGCCGAAAGATTACTCATGGAAGAAGAAGCCAATGAAGCGGTTGATGTCCTGAAGAAAGTCATTAAAGTTGATAATACGAGTAAACCAGCATATCGGAAACTGGCTCAGGCAAATTTTGCTGCGGATCGAATAGATGATGCCTCCGAAGCCTATGAAGAACTATATAAACTTAATCCCAGAGATATTCAGGTCGCATTAAAAATTTGTGATGTTAATACAGCAGGACAAAATTATGGTAAAGCATTAAGGTGGGCAGATAAAGTCATTTCGATGGATAAAAATAATGGAGAAGCCTACGGACGAAAAGGTAATGTTTATTACAAATCTTTTCAAGACTGTAGAACCGCATCCATTTCTTTAGATGATCGTGTAGTTGCCGCATTGGCACACCTTTATTTCAACAAAGCAGAAGAACATAATTATAATAGTTTTAAAACTTCAAGAACCTGGTTAGAGGAAAATGAAGTTTTATTTACTCGTGCACAATGGTTTATGCTGGATGACGATATAAAAAATCAAGGATACGTAACTCCCAGAAATGAATGTTATAATTGGGTGCAGGAAAAACTTAAAAAAGATCAAAACTGGTAATTCCTTCATCGGGATTAAATCATGTCTTATTTGAAAGAAACAGATCCACGGTTATATCAAATATTGCAAGAAGAAATATCAAGAGAATCGTCAACCCTTGAGCTCATCGCATCTGAAAATTTTGTAAGCTACCCCGTTTTGGAAATGGCCGGAGGGGTCATGACCAATAAATATGCTGAAGGATATCCTGGAAAACGATACTACGGTGGGTGCGAATATGTCGATGAAGCCGAAAATTTAGCCCGTAATCGTGCAAAAACGCTTTTCAAGGCAGAATATTCAAATGTTCAACCTCATTCCGGTTCACAAGCCAATATGGCTGCTTTATTAACTTTCGTTAACCCTGGCGAAACGATTATGGGTTTAGATTTGGCTCACGGGGGGCATTTAACTCATGGAAGTCCCGTGAACTTTTCAGGAAAACTGTTTAATGTTGTTTCTTATCATGTCGATCGGCAGACGGGAAGAGTTGATTTTGACGAAGTGCATAAGCTGGCAAAAGAATTTAAACCAAAACTGATTATTTGCGGTGGGAGTGCTTATCCTCGGTTTATTGAATTTGAAGAATTCAGAGCAGTTGCAGATGAAATTGATGCATTTCTGATGGCTGATATTGCTCATCCTTCCGGTTTGGTAGCCACGGGGTTACATCCTTCACCAATGCCATATTGTGATGTGGTTACAACAACGACCCATAAAACGCTTCGAGGCCCCAGAGGGGGAATGATTCTGATGGGTAAGGACAGGGAAAACCCTTTTGGCATTGTGGCGCCCAAATCTGGTCGAGTAAAAAATATATCAGAATTAATTGATTCAATGGTGATGCCTGGAATACAAGGTGGACCCTTAATGCACATCATTGCTGCCAAAGCAGTTGCATTTGGTGAAGCACTTAAACCTGAATTTAAAAAATATACTTCTCATGTTGTCGCCAATGCAAAAAAAATGGCAAATGAATTAATTAAGAAAAATTATCATCTTGTGTCCGGTGGAACGGATACTCATGTTGTTCTTATTGATTTGACCCAAAAAGGGATTACAGGCAAGACGGCTGAAAAAGCATTGGAAAAAGCAGGAATTACAGTTAATAAAAATATGGTTCCCTTTGATGAACGGAGCCCGTTTATTACCAGTGGACTAAGGATTGGCACACCAGCAATTACTACGCGGGGTATGAGAGAAGATGAAATAGTAACCATTTCTAGCTTGATTGATCAAATTATTACCCATCCAGACAATGATGATGTGATTACCTCCGTCCGAAACTCTGTGAAAGAATTATGTAAAGCATTTCCTCTTTACAGTGATTTGCCAAATTAATATCTGTCTACCTTTCTTTAAAACTTATCAATATTTTTCAAATGATACTTAATCGAATTTTTCGGATTCTGATTTTATTAGTTGGAATTTTCTGGATATGGTCATGTTCGTCCGCTTATTACTTAGAGCACCATCCAAATCTGACAGAAAATATATTGTATAACCGTGTGACCCATGCAGAAAAAAAATTAAATCATCGCCCTGCGAATCCTGAATTATTATTAAAAGCTTGTAAACTACGGACTGAATACACTTATGCTTTTACTATGGAAGAGGCTGACCGATTAATTGAATCAGATTATCATAAAGGAAAAGAACGATACAATAAAGCACTAACAAGTTTTGAACTGGCTATGGATAATGGTAAAAAAGCATTGATGATACTTTATCCTGATTTAACTAGCTTGACCCGCGAGACGATAAAGAATCACCGGTTTAAGCAAGATGATATTCCATATTTATATTGGTTAGCCGCGGCCTATGGAGGAGCTATTAGTTCCAGTAGAGGAAAAGCAAAATGGATTATTCAATTACCAATAGTTGGAGATTTGCTTGAGGCCGCACTGCAAGTTGATGAATCTTGGCAACAGGGAGCAATTCATAATGCGTTGATAACCTATTCTATGGTTAGAACAGATATAGGTGGTAAAAATGTAGAAGAAGCAACTATGCATTATAAAAAAAGTATGGAATTTTCAGAGTCAAAAGATTTAAGTGCTCAGGTATCTTATGCAGAAAATGTTTTAGTATTTTTACAAAAAAAAACCGAATTTAACTTTATAATAAATGAAGTGATTAAACAAGATATCTCTGCTTCGAATGACTTAGAATTGGGGAATATCGTTGCTCAAAATAGAGCTCAATGGTTACTTTCCAGAAAGGATGAATTGTTTTACTAAAATGAATAAAATAAAATTTATTTTTTGTTGTTTCCTAATAATGAGCCATGTGTATGGAAAGAAAACAATTATTAAAATGGCTACTCTGGTTCCTGAAGGATCTGATTGGTATGGTATGCTGGTTGAAATGGGTCAAAGATGGAAAGAAGAAACTAATGGCCAAATTATATTAAGAATATATCCTGGTGGTGTTGTTGGTGACGAGAGAGATATGATCAGGAAAATTCGAATTGGCCAAATACATGCAGCAGCAGTTTCATCTGAAGGATTATCAGAAGTAAACCCGGATGTCACCGGGTTTGTCATTCCATTAATTTTCGATGATTATGATGATGTGGATTGGCTTCGTAATAAGATGTCTGTTCAACTAGAAGAAGGTATGAGAAAGAATGGCTTCGAAGTGCTACTTTGGGCTGATGTGGGATGGGCGAAATGGTTTTCAACGAAACCCATTGTTTATCTGGATGATTTAAAAGGAATGAAAATATTTACTTGGGCAGGAGATTACCGGACCCAAAGTTTGTGGGAAAGCGCTGGATTTCAGGCAGTTCCATTATCTTCCATTGATATTTTATCCGGGATGCAGACTGGGCTAATTAATGCTATTGCCACTACGCCCCTATATGCACTATCACAGCAGTGGTTTACAAAAGCAAACTATATGTTAGATATTAACTGGGGTATTCTGACAGCTGGTGTGATTATTGATAAAAAAATCTGGGATAAAATTCCTTCAGAGCAACAGGTTATATTAAAGAAGATTTCTCGTGAAATTGGTATCAAACATCAGAAGACAACCCGATTTCAGGATAATGAAGCCATAGAGACCATGAAGGAATATGGGTTAATTGTCCATAAACCTACATTAGATGAAAAAGCCCAGTGGAAGAACTACTTAAAAACATGGTATCCGGAAATCAGAGGTAAATATGTTACAGAAGAAACATTTGATATGGTAATCAAATATATGGCGGAAAAAGATTCAATTGAATCTAATCTATCCAATAAAAAATAATGTTTGAAATAGTTCCCCAAAAAAAATTGAGCCTTAAATGGGGAGAAGATATTCTTGCTCTGACTGTATTTTTTCTTTTGGTTTTTATCCCATTCTTCGAAACGATTTCAAGACTTTTTGGACGATCGGGGGTTCCTGCATCCCCAGTGCTCGTTCAACATCTGACATTATGGATTGGATTTGTTGGCGCTGTACTAGCAACAAGGCAGAATCGATTACTCGCATTGACCACTAAACCATTATTCATCCCAGACGAAGATTTTCATTTAGGGCGGTGGTTGGCAAAAAACGTATCCTTTATCGTAGTTATTATGCTTATGTGGGGAAGTTTTCAGCTGGTGAAAATTGAATTTCAATATCCTTTTAATATTACTCCTAACATCCCCAGGTGGTTTGTTCAAATTGTAATGCCATTGTCGTTTGCTTTAATGGCGATCCAAATATTTTTAAATAGTTTTTCCAATCATGTTCTAAGAAGCACCATGTTGATGATTACCATCATGTGGATGTTTATTGCTTTATCCGATGCGTTTAATGATAATACTATCATTTTGATTCTGGGTTGTCTTGCGATTCTTGTTTCTTTGTACTACGGTGCACCCATATTTATTGGTTTAGGCGGAATTGCTGCTCTTTTGTTTTGGAGTGATTATACGCCGATTTCTGCTATTCCGGCCGATGCCTATAGAATAGTTGTTTCACCCTCATTACCAACTATACCACTTTTTACCTTAGCTGGTTACATACTGGCTGAGAGTCAGGCCTCATTACGCATTGTGAATGTATTTAGGGTTCTGTTTGGATGGATTCCTGGAGGAACACCGATTGTCATCGTTTTTTTATGTGGATTTTTTACTGCATTAACTGGAGGCTCCGGGGTAACGATTCTTGCATTAGGAGGACTATTATACCCTTTGTTAAGGAAGGAGGGGTACAATGATCTATTTTCTCTTGGACTTATTACAGTCTCTGGCTCACTGGGGTTATTGTTTCCACCAAGCCTACCCGCAATCATTTTTGGGGTAACCGCAGGCGTATCTATTAAAGATATATTTATGGCGGGGCTCATTCCTGGATTCATTTTAGTAATTGCAGTGGCTGGCTGGTCTATTTTTCAGGAAAGAACGGGAAGTAAGCTAGTGGAACATATTAAGGCTAAAGATATTGCAGATGCTCTTTGGAAAGCTAAATGGGAAATATTAATTCCTGTTATCGTTCTTGTGGGTATATTTAGTGGTTTCACAACATTGGTTGAAACTGCAGCAATGATTGTATTCTATACATTTATTATCGAGGTCGTTGTATATAAAGATCTTAAAATGAATGATTTTCCCAAAATTGTTTTAGACTGTGCTACATTAATCGGTGGTGTGCTGATCATACTTGGGGTAGCTATGGGATTAACAAGTTATCTGGTGGATGCGCAAATCCCTATTCTCTTATTGGACTGGGTTAAATCAGCAATAACATCAAAAATAGTTTTTCTTCTTATGTTAAATGTTTTTCTACTGGCCGTCGGATGTTTGATGGATATTTTTTCTGCCATTATTGTTGTTGTACCCCTTATTATGCCATTAGGTAAGCATTTTGGAATTGACCCTGTTCATTTAGCTGTTATATTTATTGCTAATATGGAACTTGGTTTTCTAACACCACCTGTTGGAATAAACCTGTTTTTATCTGCCTATCGATTTAACAGAGATATGCCAACCATTTATAAAGCGACCTTACCATTTTTTGTGGTTCGATTTATTGTTGTATTATTGATCACTTATGTACCCATTATATCTTTAGGGTTACTTCAGTAAATGTGGGAACAATCACATTCCAGATTCATTTCTTGACTATAGATGAACGTGAAGAATATATTCGCCACCGTTAAAAAGGAGCTTTATCGAAGGTAAATCGTTATTACTTATTAAAAGAGAATAACAGGCAGGACTTACTGTCGAAACAGGAGATTATATTAATGAAACGATTATTCATGGTTGTTGCCATGACCTTTTTAACCATCATTAATCCAATTCGTCCACAAAGTGAGGCTGGAGCAATCTTTTTGCTCATTTCCCCTGGTGCAAGAGCTGGTGGTATGGGGGAGGCTCAGGTGGCAGTGGCAGATGATGCATATGCTACTTTTTGGAACCCGGCAGGTCTTGCTTTTTTAAAGGGATCCGAAATGGCCCTTATGCATGTAAATTGGCTTCCAAACCTGGCGGACGACATGTATTATGAATTTTTCGCCTATCGTAAACATATACCATACTTAGGAACTGTTGGAGGCCATTTAATCTATTTGAACCTTGGTGAACAGATCAGAATGGGTGAATCTCCTGATGATTATTTGGGGACATTTACCAGTTACATGATGGCTTTATCTCTATCTTATAGTTCAATGTTAACTCGTAAAACCTCATTAGGAATTAATGCAAAAGTTTCCTACCAGCATTTAACAGAATTTGGTGCGGGTGGAGAAAAGGGAAAAGGAACATCAACAGATTTTGGCTTTGATATTGGCTATCTACATAAAGAATTCTTAAGTCCCAGATTGACGATGGGAATGACCGTTACCAATATTGGTCCAAAGGTTTCTTTTATTGACCCCGCCCAAGCGGATCCACAACCGACCAACTTTACTCTGGGATTAAATTTTGCATTGATTAAATCTCAGTATAATAGACTGAATCTGGTTTATGATGTTGACAAACTTTTGGTTGCTGCTTATCCAGATATGGATTGGGATGGGGATGGCTACGTCGGCGGATTTGATGAATTTGGGCATAAATCAGATAAGAATGCCGGGTATAATAAAGATGGACAGCAAGAGACAGCTCACTCGGATCCTATTTACATAGGTATTTTTACATCGTGGGTAGATGATTGGTTGTTAGGCGGAGATATGGATATGATTGGTAGTACCAGCGATGAATACGACCATTTAATTGGTGGCTATAAGTGGGATGATCAGTCTGGAAACCCAGATCGCCCCGGTTGGGGGAATGGAAAAATCGAAAAAGATGAAGGCGAAATAATTCCTACAGACGGAAAGCCCGGTGACCCCGGATGGGGGCCTTATAATGAATTCGGCCAAAAGGAAGTAGGAAGTGCTAAAAGACGTACGATTAAAAATGAACTTGATAAACTGATCCATAATATGGGGGTTGAGTACTGGTATGGCGAATATTTTGCCTTAAGGGCTGGTTATCTTTACGATAAAACGGGTAAAATAATGAACCCGACATTTGGTGTAGGATTAAGGTTTGCAAACTACGGATTTGATTTTGGATATATCTCAGGTGAACCTGATCACCCACTGGCCAATACCATGCGTTTTTCGTTGAATATGGAATTTTAATTCCACTATTCTATTCAAGAGTATTTTTTCTAAATGAAACATATATTCCCAATATTCATCATATTGATGATATGCATACCCCTATCTGGAGAAATAACAGGAGATATTGCAATAAAGGTTATCAGGGTTTCCTTCCTTGAAGATGACATAGAGGGCACAACTGGAAATGGAGATTATCTATATTCTTCAACAATTAGCGAGTGTGATCAATACACCGTTGACCCTCCACCCCATGATAGAGATTATTTCCAATCTCAATTAACTGCATTGGACCATTATTTTAGAGAAGTGTCTTATGGAAAGTTTGGCATTGATATAGATCAATCAGTGATTTACCCATCGGTCAATGAAGGCAGTTATCAATTATCCAATCAAATGAATTATTATCATCCATACAGTGAAGATAATCTTCATGAAAAGAGAATTACCTCTTTATTCGTCGAATCAGTTGAAAAAGCATATGATGATGATGGGATAGAATTTAATTCCCGTGATTTAGTTGTAGTAATCCATGCAGGGATTGGACAGGATTTTTCATTACCTTTTCTGGATCCTACACCCGAAGATATACCGTCTACGTATATTGATCCTGAAATGTTGTTGAATTACCATGAGGGACCTGTGGTTATTGGAAATTCCATCATTGAGCATGGAATCATACTACCGGAAACACAAAACCATTTATTATTTGATATCGCAAAGGACATGTTTGCCAGTTCGGAAACACCTTGTGAGTATCAGTTTGGTCTCACTGGTACATTTTCTCTCATGGTTGGGTTTGCAATCGGCCTTCCACCAATGTGGAATGTTGAATCGGGAGAAAGCGGTATTGGTGTGTTTGGCTTGATGGACCAAGGGTCGAATAACGGAAGAGGATTAATTCCTGCACCACCGAATGCCTGGACACGGATTTATGCGGGGTGGGAAACACCCAGAGTTGTCAGACCTGAACTGGATGTTTATTTATCTTCAAGATCAGAAAATAATATTGTTCAGGTTAATATTAATAATCGCGAATATTATTTAATTGAAAACAGAACAAACTGGCATAGAAATAAGGTTTCCATTGATTCATCTAGATTTCTGATTTATAATCAAAACGGTAGAGATCGTTACCCACCCTTTGTTGAAGTACTATTCGATTCAGTCAACATTGAAATGGATACAAATGGTGTAGTAATATCTATCCCTGATTATGATTTGGGGTTCAGTGCATCAGGCCTTTTAATCTGGCATATCGATGAAGACAGGATTGAGTTAGGGTTAAATACCTATTCAATAAATGGTGATAGAGAGAGTCGAGGGATAGACCTAGAAGAAGCAGATGGCGCACAGGATATAGGATATCCTAATATATTTTTATTTTCGGATCCGACAACTGGTTATTTTGGGGATATGTGGTTTCAAGGAAACCCTGAATATGTACGACTTTATCCAGATTATAAAGAGTTGCCCATCGAATTTGGCCCATTTACTTATCCAAATACAAAAAGCAATGATGGTGCAACGACCTATTTAAGCATTAACCAAATTGGTATGCCTGGAGATACCATGTCTTTTTCGATTACGAATTCTTTACTTGTTAATGGACTTCCTGATACTTCTCTACATATCGGATTGGTTTATGATTTCGACGATAATGGTATTAATGAAATAGTCGGAGGAATAGGAGAATTATGGGTTGGAGAAGAAATGGAATTAAGTAAGCGAACCACTTTCTACCAAACACCAAATGTAATCTATGATTTTTCAATAGGAACCTTTGATGGAGAAGACAAATTGGTAATATCTGAGAGGGATGGATCATCTTCCGTCGTTTCCTATTTTTCATGGAATCCTGTCTCTAATATACTGGAATTGATTAATCAACAAACCATGAACAGCCCTTATATCTTGTTTATTAATGAAGGAAATAATAGCCATCTATATTTAGAGAATCCCCAAGAAAGTGAATTAGATACTAAGGTGATTTATGAAGATAACTCCTTAGACAGTGTCTCAGGAATATCATGGGTTTCTCTTGCAGATATTGACTTAGACGGAAGCCCAGAATACGTATATAATAACGGAGCAGGTAAATTATCTGTAGAACATATGAATGGTATTACTTTTTCAGGATTTCCCATGGAGGTGAGGAACAGTGGAAAAACGGCGCTAATAAAAAATATTATTGGTGACAGCCATCCTGAAATCATTATACAAAATAGTGCCGGTGAAATCGTAATTATTAATTGGAAAGGGAATATAGAATATCGTTTAACTAATTATGGCAGCTTGGTTTGTTTAAGTGATTATAATGGGAGAAATGCAGTTGTTACTGAATCAGCAATCTGGGTTTTTAATTTAATCAGTGAAAATTTTGGGAATGAATGGACGTCTACTCATCATGATTTTGGTAATTCGAGGACACTTCAATTACAGATTCCCAAACGAATACCAGATACGTCATTAATTGATAAAAAAAAGACGTATGCATACCCAAACCCAGCATATCGTGGGAATGTAACTTTCCGAGTAGCAGTAGAATCGGCAGAAAATGTAGAAATTATAATATATGATTTTGCCGGATATTTTGTAAAACGATATAAGATGACTAATCTAGTTCCCGGAATTGTACATGAAAGGAATTGGAATATAGATAAAGTTGAATCCGGAGTATATTTTGTTAATGTGACTGCAACAAAAGGGACTGAAACGGATCTAAAAATATTAAAAATCGGAATTATCAAATAGAGGATGAAGTATTGTAAATATATCTATTGTTTATTATTACTTGTCAAATTAGACGGCCAATACCAGTACAATCATTCTGAGATTGAATGGCAAACATTTGAAACTGAACATTTCCAGATACATTTTTATTCAGGCACGGAAACAACAGCCCGTGAAGGGGCTTATGTCGCAGAACAAATTTATCCTCATATAACAGGTTTTTATGAATATACTCCACCAACTAAAACGCATCTTATATTCACTGATTTAGATGATTTTTCCAACGGTGCAGCTTATTATTATGATAATAAAATATTTATCTGGGCATCACCATTAGATTTTGAATTGAGAGGAAGTCACCGATGGTTGCAAAATGTAATCACACACGAGTTTACCCATATTGTTTCCCTTCAAAAAGCGATGAAAGCAGGATTAAAGTTTCCAGGTGCCTATTTACAGTGGATGGGGTATGAAGATGAAAAACGGAAAGATGTGTTGTATGGATTTCCTCAAACCATTGTAAGTTATTCTTTGCCGGGAACTGTTGTCCCTCCCTGGTTGGCAGAAGGAAGTGCTCAGTACATGTACCCAGGAGCAGATTGGGATATCTGGGACACCCATCGGGATATGATTTTACGAGATCGAACTTTAAATGATAATCTGCTATCATTTACTGAAATGAATACCTTTGGTAAAAAGGGAATTGGAAATGAGTCAACATATAACGCCGGTTATGCATTGTGCAGATATATTTCAGGAAAATACGGAGAAGAATCATTAAAAAAAATTATGGTTGAATTATCAAAACCATTTCAATTCTCCATCAATCAATCCATTCAAAAAGCCATAGGCGTTAATGGAAGTGAATTGTACAAAAATTTTAAAAGTATGCTGGAAAATAGATATGAATTATTAACAAAAAATATCAGAGAAACAAAATTAACCGGGAAAATTATTGAGGATGGAGGATCTGCAAATTTGCACCCTAAATGGTCTCCAGACGGAAATGAAATTGCATTTATATCCAACAGGGAAAATGATTATTTTAGTCAAACGGACTTATTTATTTACGATTTAAGTTCAAGAAATACAAAATTAATTCAGCAAGGTGTTACATCTGCTCCCAATTGGCACCCCATAAAAAAGGTGATCTATTATACAAAGAAATCAACCATACCAAATAAATATGGGTCAAAGTATTATGATTTGTACATGTATGATCTTGTGAGGGAAAAGGAGACTCGTCTTACAAAAAACCAGAGAGCATACAATCCAGTATTTATGGAGAAAGATAGTTCAATTGCATTTTTATCCACTTATGACGGTGGCCAAAATATTTACCGGTTAAATTTAAAAGAAAATTCAATTCAGAAATTGACAGATTATGAAGATCATTCTATTTTAAGTAGCTTAACTTATGATTTCGATAGAGATCGACTCATTTTTAACCGCACACAACATCATTTCCGGGATACTTATTATCTTTCTACTGCTGATTCATCTATCGGTGTAATACTTTCAAATCCTTTATGGGATGCACGAGATGCTGTATATCACAATAATAAATTGCTTTATTCAGATGATCGTTCTGGAATATTCAACCTCTTTATGATTGATGAAAATTCAAAAGAACAAGCTTATGTCACGAATGTAACCGGTGGAGCATTTATGGCTGATATGGATGATAATGGGGCCATCGTTTATTCCCTATATCAAAATGGGAAATACAATATAGCCATTATTGATTCGTTAACAATGATTGATGAGGACGTGGTTGGCTACTCCCCGAAATATTTTATGAGAAATGATGGACTGTCATCCGTTATGAAGGAACAATTAAATACTGAATCAAAACAATATACTGATGAATTTACAACGATGTTTATCCTCCCCAGACTCATGCTTGATTATGAAACAGTAAAACCTGGATTTTATTTTTACTCATCTGAAGTCATAGAAAGACTGAATGTATTTGGAGGGGCCTCAGTTAATAAGGTAATGGATGTCGATTTGTTTTTTATATTTGAATTTAGACGATTTTATCCCACTCTGTTTGCAGAGGTATTTTATCTGACGCGTAATATTCAGCAATCAAATTTTTATTCATCATACGAGTTAGATGATAATTTAAAATTCAGACTTACCCAATTTGATGCAGGAATGAGATTTCCCCTATTTGGAATGACTCAAATAGAATTAAAATCTACTTGGCAGGTTTACCGTGCGTTTGTAAAAGAGAATATTCCTCAGGAACACCTCATGGCGGGTGTTGCATATGATTATTATAAAGGTTGGATCAATGGGTTTAAATGGAGTCTGGATAATGTTAAAAGGTTGGTGGATAGTGATATAAACCCATCAAAGGGATATGCTTTTACTTTTTCTGCTATGTATGAAAAAAATGATTTTATTAAAGGATTAAATTTGTCAGATGCCGGAACGTTAACCGCCGAATTTTCAGATAATAACACTTGGCGGGTTAATCTGGATGGGCACTACTATTTTTCCATACCTAACACGCAACGATGGACTATATCATTGGGATCTCAGATGGGATGGCTATCTAATAATGATGTTGACTCCTTTTTCAATTATTTTGGAGGGGGATTGATTGGAATTAAAGGATATCCTTTTTATAGTATTGAAGGTACTCGGCAACTCATAAATAATGTTACCTTTCGAATTCCTCTTTTTATGCAAAAACACATAAAAATAGGCTGGGTAATTATTCAAAACAGTGTACTGGGGATAGAATATCAAAATGGAAATGCCTGGCGAGATAAATTTGATGCATCAGAATTAAAATCCTCCATCGGAATTCAATGGAGGTTAAATGGCTTTTCTTTTTATAATTTCCCAACCGCAATTGAGCTTGAAATGCATCGGGGATTGGATATTTTTAAAAAAGAAGTAAATGATAAAAAATTTACTTACGGAAATGAAAACAGATTTTATTTCAAACTCTTATTTGGATTTTGACCATGATTAGATTAATAATACTATTACTATTTAGTACCTTTTTATTAGCAAGTGAACCTTATTTGCTAAATAATCAATTTCAACCAGCACTGAGTATGCCATCTTATTTGGGAAATAGCATGATGGTATCCGATACATCGGATCTTTTTGTTGAGGATTCATTGCTTCTTGTAAATTATCCAGCCAAACCCATGCTGTATTCTTTACTTATTCCAGGTTTGGGACAATACAAGAATGGGGATCCAATGTGGAAGTCAGCGATATTTGCCGGGGTAGAAGTAGCTTCTATCATTGGTTGGATACAATGGAATAAGCAAGCCGAAGAATCTCGGAAAAAATATGAATTATTTGGCGATAATTATTGGTCATTGAAAAGTTGGGTGGAAAATACATTGCTCAATCCGGTGATCAGTGTGTCTCAGTATCATGATTTCAAAGTAGATGGCACTCATAAATTGGATTTGCATTTAACTGGGGCATTGGCCGAGGAATTTGGTGATTTTATCTCATCAGATTCATTGGTCAATCATTCTGGATGGGTTTATTCAGGTGATGTGACAGTGAGTAAAGATCAGCACTTTTATGAGAACATTGGCAAATATGATCAATTTGTAGGTGGGTGGAATGATATTGACGAATGGTATGTGAAAGAAAAGGCGGTAGAGGATACGATTGAGATTATTTTGATGACTCCAAAAAAGAGTGATTATATCAATCAACGTGCCAGGAGTAATGATTATCTAAATTTGGCTAAATATGCTGTTACTGCCCTAATGTTTAATCATGTTATCAGCGGTTTGGAAGCAGTGTTTACGAATCAGCGGCAGGCAAGAGAAAAAGCAAAAAAAACAAATACAGATTTAGGATTGTACTATAATCCAAAAAATAAATATGGCATCGGCGGTATTACACTTTCGGTTAATTGGTAGGGGAAAAATGAATATTCGAATCTCTATATTATTATTATCTATACTTCTTTCCGGTTGTTCATCGAGTAAACCGGATGAAGATATAGATTTTCAGGTGCAGTTTGATAAAGCAATGAATTCGCTAGAAAAGAAACGTTATTTGAGGGCTCAAGAAGAATTTAATTCTATCGCTATTAAAGGGCTACATACTGAGTTGGGAGATGATGCGCAATTTTATTTAGCGGAGTCATATTTTTATAACAAAGAATATGTCTTAGCTTTATCTGAATATGATCGTTTAATCAGAAGAATGGGATTTAGTGAATATGTTCAAAAAGCTAGGTGGCGCGTATGTCAATGTTATGTTAAGCAGTCTCCGAAATATTACCATGAACAAAGTTCAACTGAAAATGCTTTGGGTAAACTTCAGGAATTCTTGGATGATTACCCTGATTCAGAATTTTCTGATGAAGCCATTAAAACCATTGTTGAGTTAAGAAATAAACTGGCAAAAAAGTTGTACGAAACTGGCAGACTTTATATTAAAATGGATGAGTATGAATCAGCGATAATAGCTTATCAGGATCTATTGTTAAATTACTATGATACTGATTATGTCAGCGATGCACATGTTCAAATTATTAAATGCTATACTCTTTTAAAGGAAATGGAGAAGGCAAAAGACTATTTTGCAATAAATAGAAAGCAAATAAAAAATCCTGATCTGCTAGAAAAAGCAGAGAAATTGATAGAAAAAGATCGGTAATGATATGAAAAAAGTGTGTCTTTTTGGGGGAACATTTGATCCACCCCATATCGGTCATTTACTAATAGCCCAGACGGTTGCTGAAGCCGAAAATTTTGAAAAAATAATTTTTGTATTAGCGAATCAACCTCCTTTAAAAAACAATTTCTCTACAGTTCCCCATCGTCTATCAATGCTAAAAATGGCGATTGCAAGTAATCCGAAATTCGATTTATCTGAATTAGAAATAAAAAGGGGCGGTGTTTCTTATTCAATAGATACAATTCAAACTTTTAAAAGAGAAGAAAATATTAAAAAAGAGGAATTATTTTTCTTAATTGGAAGTGATTCATTAATGGAATTCCATACTTGGGACAGACCTAAAGAAATCCTAATGGAATGTAAAGTACTGGTAGCGATTCGTCCTGGTTTTCGCCCAAGTGATGTCCCCAGATGGGTTCTAAAGGAAGTTCAATTTGCTAATATACCCAGATTTGAAATATCTTCAACTACTATTCGAAAACGATGGGCAGAAAATAAAACTATTCGATATATGGTTACTCAACCGGTCTGGGAATATATAAACGCGCATAATTTATTTTCTAAATGACCTTAAGTATAATCTACATCATTTGCGGAGGTGTACTTCTATATTTTGGTGCTGATTGGATTGTAAAAGGTGGCAGTAAACTAGCAGCGCATTTTGGATTGTCTCCTCTGGTGGTTGGATTAACCATTGTTGCATTTGGTACATCGCTCCCTGAATTGGTAGTTAGTTTAGCAGCAGCATTAAAAAATTCTTCTAACATTGCTATCGGGAATGTTATCGGTTCCAATATTACAAATGTCGGTCTTGTATTGGGACTGAGTACTATGATTTTTCCTTTAACTATTCGTTTTTCTCGAATTCGGAATGATTTATTAATTTATTTAGGAGCCGCATCCCTTTTTACTTATTTTTGTTTTGATGGCATTATAGAAAGATGGGAAGGGGCAATATTATTTAGTGGGATAATCTTTTACACCGGATATTCACTGATACACCCTTCACGCAGAGTTGAAAAAATTATTGATGAAAACGGATCAGTTGTTCGGTATGTATTTTTTCTATTGTTGGGTGGAGGATTGCTTTACATTGGATCAAACCTTTTTATTGAAGGGGCAATCACGTTGTCTAAATTGTTGGGAGTCGGTGAAATTGTTATTGGTATGTCGGTGGTGGCTCTTGGGACATCCCTCCCGGAATTGGCTACTTCGATCGTTGCAGCTTATCATAAAGAAAATGGGATTTCTGTCGGAAATATTATTGGATCAAATTTATTTAATCTTTTATCAGTAATTGGGATAGTTAGTCTTTTTCACCCCTTAACTGCACCGCATGAAATTATGTTTTTAGAAATCCCATTTTTATTTGCATTTGGCTTAATATTATTTCCCATTTCCTTTATGAAACAACCCATCTCTAGATACATGGCCAGTCTGATGATTGGAGGGTACGGAGTATTTATTATATTGTTATTTATTTAAATTGATATGAACGTTGGTACTGGAATAAAAGAGACATTAGATTGAGTTTATGATAAAGCTGGAAAACGCATCTTATTCTTATAAAAAAGGGTTTGCTGTTTCAAATCTTAACTTGGAAATAGAGGATGGAGAATT
Organism: uncultured bacterium; assembly: GCA_964466265.1. Taxonomy (GTDB): domain Bacteria; phylum Fidelibacterota; class Marinisomatia; order Marinisomatales; family TCS55; genus JADFRD01. Next base: position 52,246 of record CAYXMX010000002.1, read on the forward strand.
TGCCTTTTTAATTGGACCTACCGGCTCTGGGAAAACCACATTGCTCCGGATGATCTATATGGATATCATCCCTGATTCTGGAAAGGTTATCGTTGGTAATTATTCATCTAATACAATTAAAAAACGGAAAATACCAAAACTCCGCAGAACCATTGGTATGGTCTCACAGGAATATTATTTACTTGATGACAGGAATTTATTTGAAAATGTTGCACTACCGCTCCATGTAATCGGGTACAGTAAAAGTGATATCGGCGATTTAGTCATAGAATCATTGGAAGAAGTAGGATTAGAAGGGAAAGAAAACCATTATCCCTATGAACTGTCAGGCGGTGAGAAACAACGAGCTTGTGTTGCTAGAGCTTTAATTAAGAATCCTGATATTATTTTAGCGGATGAACCCACTGGGAATCTGGATCCGGTCACAGCATTTGATTTAGTAAAATTACTTGAAGAAATTAACGCTGAAGGTACTACTATTTTTATGGCCTCACATAATTATAGTCTGATCAAAAGTCGAAGCCATAGAATTATTGAAATTCAAGAAGGAAAACTGCGTAGTTCATAATGAATATGTTTTTATTTCTATTTGGCGAAGGATTAAAAAATTTATGGCGTCATAAATTAACTGTATTTACAGCAGTTTTTTCAATTTTTCTCTCATTAACTACTATTAGTGTCTTATTTATTGCAGATCAGCATACGCAAAACGTTATCGAGTATATGAGATCAAAATACAAAATTGAAGTGTTTTTCTCTGACTCTCTTTCAGATAAGGAATCTAAAGAGAGTGTTGAAATAATTCGGAAAATCCCTGGTGTTTTCTCGACGACTCTCATTTCTAAAGACCAGGCATTGAAAATATATAAATCTCAATTCAACGAAGATATAACTGAATTTTTGGATTATAATCCGCTTCCAGCAAGCTGTGTGGTTAATATCTCTAGGAAAAAAGATGGCTTACTCAGGGTAGGACCGATTATTAATAAAATTAAAACAGTCAAAGGAGTAGAATCTGTTAATCATCAGGGAAGATTGATTAGCCGAATCGAAAAATTTTATGAAAAGGGACTTTTAGCATTATCAGGGATTGCATTTGTAATTATTTTAGTAACTGTCATGATTATTTCTAATACTATTAAACTGACTATTTACGCAAGAAAGGATCTGATTCAATCGCTGAAAATGATGGGTGCATCCAATTCATTTATTCGTTTTCCATTTATTTTGGAAGGTATTTTCCAAGGCATAATGGGTGCATTACTAGCGTCAGGATTTATTTATGGTATTATTTTCGGGGCAAATAATATTTTAAAACAAATCACTACTTATTCTATATCTGTTCAATGGGAGTTTTTAGTTTGGTTATTTCTTATTGCAATTATCATCAGTTTTTTGGGTAGTACCCGTGCAATTTCTCGTTTTATCAAATAAGGTTAATTGAATGAAATGCGTCTTGTTCACATTCAGCTAAACTTTATAAATTCTTAATTGATTATGAAGCAAAACATTATAGATATCTCACCCAGGGAACAGGAAGTCCTGAAAGCAGTCATTGAAGATTATATTATTTCTAACAATCCGATTGCTTCTTCATTTCTAAAGAATAATCACGCATTTGACTGTAGTCCGGCTACACTGAGAAACACTATGGCTGAACTTGAAAGAAAACAACTTCTAATGCATACTCACACATCCTCCGGCCGAATCCCAACAGACTACGGTTATCGGTATTATGTGGATTACCTGATGGATCATCAGGTTGCTAGTCTTTATAATTTAGAAAATATTGAAAATATATTAGCTTCAACATCCTCGAACGTTGCAAAGTTGCTTCAAACAACTGCTGCAATGCTTTCAAAAATTAGCCATCTGTTTGGTGTTGCGATGATTCTCCAATTTGATCGGAGTATTTTACAGGAAATAGAATTGGTTTCTTTGTCACAGGATCAGATAATGGTCGTTTTAGGAATGAAATCAGGTCTGGCACGAACCATCGTTTTAAACTTGGAAGTATCTGTAAAAGAAAGTGATTTAATTAAAGTAACTGAATTACTAAAAGAAAAACTATTGGGATTGACTCTTGAGGAAATACATAAATCTATTGTTATTAGAATTAAGGACACCCCTTTAGCCAAACATGAAATTATTCAAATATTGCTGAATAATCCTGAAGAGCATTTTTCCTTCCCGGAAAACCAAATGGTTTTTACTTCATCTGCTATGGAGTTGATTGAGCAACCGGAATACCAACGCGTGGAGAATTTACAAAAAACACTTATTGCCGTCGATACTGGAAATGTATTGAATTATTTTAGGACTTACTTAAATAAAAAAAGTAATTACCTGTTTATCGGGAATGAGAATTTGGATGATATATATAACGATTACACAATTGTAAGCAATGTTTTTGGTGGCTCCTTGTTTCAGGGGCAAATTGGAATCATTGGGCCCACACGGCTACCTTATGCAAAAGTAACAGGAGTTTTGAATCATTTTACGGAAATAATGAAACGTGTCTGCTAAAGTTAAAAAAGTAATAAAATCGAAAAAAACCAAAGAGACAAAAGCACAGCTTTTAGAAAAAAATATTGAACAGCTTACAATGAAATTAAGCGAATTAGAAGACAAACATGTTCGTTTAAAAGCTGAATTTGACAATTTTCGAAAACGAAAAGTAAAAGAAATTTCAAATTTAATTCGATATGAGGGAGAAGATGTTTTCAAAAGTATTCTTTCAATTACTGATGACCTAGATCGCATGAAAAATGCCATAGCAAAAAATAATGATAAGGATAGCACTGAATCCATTCTTCAGGGAATTGGCTTAATTATGCAAAAAATTAATAAATTATTTGAAGAAAGAGAAATTATACCTTTTGGTAAAGTGGGGGATATTCTGGATTCAAATCTGCATGACGCTTTAATGGTACGAGAAGAAAAAGGTAAGAAGGATAATGAAATTTTGGAAGTATTTGAAAAAGGTTTTAAATATAAAGATCGCATTATTCGTCATGCAAAGGTAGTAGTGAATAAAGCATGAGGGATTTGTATGATGTATTGGGTGTAGATAAAAATGCGACCAATGATGAAATCAAAAAGGCATATCGTAAAGTTGCGTTAAAATATCATCCAGATAGAAACCCCGGAGATAAAGAAGCTGATGCCAATTTCAAAGAAGCAGCAGAAGCATATAGCGTTTTAAGCGATTCTCAAAAGCGAAGACAATATGATCAGTTTGGCCATGCTGGAGTTGGATTGGGTGATCAATCTCAAGGATTCAGTGGATCCGGATTTCATCACATGTCCATGGATGATATTTTCAGTCAATTTGGCGATGTCTTCGGAGATGATCTATTTGGAAGTTTTTTTGGCGGAAGTCGTCATGGTGGACAAACTATTCGCAAAGGAAAAGATCTTCGGGCGACCATTCAATTGAAGTATAAGGAAATTGTTACTGGTGTTGAGAAAACCATTAATATAAAAAGATTAGAACATTGTGACCATTGTGGTGGCAGCGGAGCATCCCCGGGAACGAGTTCATCTACTTGTCAACAATGCGGTGGTGCTGGGCGAGTCAGACAAATGTCCCAATCATTTATTTTTCAATCAGTGGTTGAGCGGGAATGCCCAATTTGCAAAGGATCTGGAAAGGTAATTACTAAACCATGTAAAAACTGCCATATGGGGTTAATAAGAAAAACAGTATCTGTAAAGGTAAAAATCCCTGCCGGTGTGGAGTCTGGGAATTATATGCGATTAAATGGGCAGGGAAATAAAGGAGAAAGCGGGCATCCGGCTGGTGATCTGGTTGTTTTTTTTGAAGAGGAGGAACATCCATATTTTGAAAGAGATGGAGAGAACATTTTTATCGAAGCATTAATTCCCTTTACTACAGCAGCCTTAGGTGGCTCTTTAGAAATACCGACCATTGAAGGTGGAAAAGCAAGTTTAAAAATTCCAGCAGGGATTCAGTCTGGACAAATATTGCGGATGAGAAATAAAGGGTTTCCAAGGTTAAGAGGATTATCCAGAGGAGACCAAATGGTACGAATTCAAATTGAAACACCTCATGGATTAAATAGAAATCAGAAAAATTTATTAACTGAATTAACCAAAATAGAAAGTAAAATTAAACATCCTTTTAGAAAAATAAAAATGTAATGACCTTGTTTACTAGCCAAGAAAGAGTGATTATTCTTTTTTTAATATTTTCGGTCGCTATCGGGTTAGTTGCCGGAGGAATTAAACGAAAACTATTCTTACCTGATTATACGCAAAGCACAAATCAAGAAATTGAAGCGTTTAATACGACAGTAAAAAAAATAAAAAAATCTCTATTGATTGAAAATAGTGAATCCTCAACAAAAACGGATGACTTTGAGGTCGAAGTTTCTGTAATATTATTAAATATTAATTCAGCAAATAAATCAGATTTATTATCTTTACCTAATATTGGTGAAGTAACAGCTAATAGGATAATTCGTTATCGTGAAGACTACGGTCCTTTTAAATCCATTGATGATTTATTAAAAGTAAAAGGGATTGGTCCGAGAACTTTTAAAAAGATGAAACCATTAATCACAGCAGGAACAAATGGAAAATAAAATTAAAAAACGTCAATTAAGATCAGATATACTGGAATTATTTATTGTGTTATCTTTGATATTTATGATTATTACCATTTATGTCCCAAAAGCTATATGGGAAGAAGAGGAGATTATTCAGAATAACAGCCGATTCAAAATTCAAAACCTATATGATGTTGAAATGTTTTATCAAACATTAAATGATTCATTTAGCATTGATGGAGCCTGGGCCATTGATCTTATAGACGCAATCAGAGACTCGGTTCACGCTGATTCAACTTATATCGGTGAGCAATCATTCACGCTTAATGGTAAGAAAGTAAACGTCAATATTCCAAAAACATTTGATATTGAATTTGATACTACGTTTGGCTTCCCTCGGACCCGGCGGGATACGATTATTGATACAACACACACCATCGTTGTATACTCTGAAGATTTAGGTAGAAACGATACGATTTTTATTCAACATAAGCAGTTAAATCAGTATGAATCTAATCCCAACTTTGTTGGATTAGTTGGGACTGAAGTCAAAGAAAGAACTGAGTTAATTAATTATTATGATTCTTATCAACCAGATGACTCATTGCTATATTGTCCATTGACACAGGATCCGTACATTATTACTATTTCAGATGATAAAAGTGGTATCAGGGTAGCAAGCCCTATCACCGATTTGTATAAAGAACGTCGATATTTAATCTTCTCATTCAAAGCACGAAATCACGGTTATATCAATGACGGTATCCGCAGTTGGGACTAACGTCTCTCTGTGATTTATCTTTCATTTAATTCTTCTCATCTGCTGTGTACCGTATGGTCATACGGTAAGGAGAAACCCATATTAACACACATAGTTGAATTACACTTACCGGCCAATTTTGCGTTGGCTAGGGGGGATGAACGACTATTTAAGAAATTATTTAATAACATTATTGAATCACTTACACGGGAAATTTCCTTAGATGGACAGGATATTATTGTAACAATTCCCGATGACTGGGTTCATCATAATTTTATGCAGGGAGATTTGGGATTAAATAAGGATGATAATTGGAATATCATTTTATGGCAAAAATCACTGCGATATGGACCTCATAGTAAAGAATTTTCTACATATGCAGAGCCAGTTCAAAATAACTTCATTCATGTGATTCATATACCGACTATTTTTATTTCTTCAATGAAATTTTCATTGATTGAATACGGTGCTTTACCAGTTTGGTTTGGGACTGAATCTATGTCTTTTACAGGAACACAAGATCGTACATTCGGTATCGCCTCAAATGATCAATCTGGATATCACCTGTTTATTGTGTCTAATCTCTTGTTTTTTTATGGTACTGCCCGATTCATTAAAGGAAACTGGAAAGTAACTCACTCCTTTGGATTTGATGATGAAATAAGTAATCTTCTGAATGATAAAACCAGTCCCTCAATTGAATCATTTAATACGATTTATCCTTTGGATGAACTATCGCCATTGCGACAGGCACATTGGTCAGGTTTTGAGTTAAATTCTATTGAGATTTTCAAAAATGGCTTAATCGAAGTTGCTGAAACTATGGATGAATATTCGCATCATTTGCTTACTATTCAATCTATATTATTGGATGAATCATTTTGTCGATCAGGGCAGAATTTCTTTTTACCGGCGGGTTTTAATGACGATCCGATCAATAAAGAATCTGAAACGCAAAGCGAAGGAAGAGAAGATGAAAAGTCAGAGAATGTGACTCAACTTCCTAGAGTGAATAGAAAACTGATTAAGACAAAGACCGCTATTGTGCAAAGAGTGGTTGGTTTTTTTACCATTGTTGTCATTATTCTTGCTTTTATTTATTCCGTTTATCAAAACAAAACCATTGAAACATCCATCATTCCCCTATCAACAGAAAAGACAGATGTAGAAGTCTCGCATGAAATAGAGACGATTCAATCAAAATATCCCAGTCAATTACTTGGAATAATGGATCAATCCCAATCCATGATTTCTGCTATTGAGTTTATTTTTGCAAATGTTGACTATAAAAAAATTACGTTTCTTTCGACCAGTAATCTTGATTTACAAGTCGAGATCGTCAATGGTGAAGAAGTGAAAACTGATTTTACTGAATTGGGTACCATGATAAATTATACAGTTACTGGAATAGACTGCTGTGGTGGATATAAACATTTTTATGAATTTCAATTACCCATAATAAAGTCTATTGATTTGGGAGTGCAAGGAACATCTGCTTCTTTTGAAGCTGTCTTAAATAATATGGATGTTCAAGTCGAGAAGCTTATTCGTAAAGAAAAAGGAGCATTTACTCAAACGCCGTTTATTATTAAAGGAACGAGTGAACAGAGCCGAAAAGATATTCTAGAGTTAATAAAATATCATGGAGAAAATATATTAATCAGAAAAGTAATAATAAAAATGGATCTCGAGATTGGTGCCCCAAAAACTGTGTTTTATGTTTCTGTGTTTGAGCGGAAAAATAAATAATGCGCATATTGTCTGGGCGGTATAAAGGTCGTCAGGTAAAGACTATTCAAAATAGTGGTTATCGTCCAACTCAGTCAAAAATTCGTAAGAGCTTATTTGATATATTAGGAAATTTAGACAATAGCTCCTTTCTAGATTTATATGCCGGGAGCGGTATTGTTGGATTTGAAGCTTCAAGCCGGGGGGCAAAAAAGGTTTCATTTGTAGAGAAAGAATCAATATATGTCCAATTATTGAGACAAAATGCAAGACATTTTGAAAATCAACCATTCAATATATATAAACAATCTGTTTTAACGTTTTTAAAAGGTGATGATAATTTTGATATCATTTTTGCGGATCCACCTTATCATAGCAATGAATTATTTGAACTGGTTAAATTGGCTCTGGAACATCTATCGAAGAATGGACGTTTTATCCTTGAAACAAGAAAAGAAACTAAATTACCACTGGGAGCTAACATTAGAACTTACGGTGATACTCATTTGAATATATGGACAAGATAAGAAGAATACTGTATCCGGGAACATTTGATCCTATTACCAATGGACATTTGGACATCGCCGAACGTGCAGCAAAACTGTTTGATAAATTGGTTTTTGTCGTTGCTAATAATGCTGACAAAAATCCGTTATTTAATGTTGATGAACGGATGGAAATGATATTGAAATCTACAGGACACATAAAGAATGTTGTCGTTAAATCTACAAACAAATTAATTGTTGATTTTGCCAAAGATATTTCTGCGATGGCTATTATTAGAGGATTGAGACATGTGAGTGATTTTGAATATGAGTTTCAAATGGCCATGATGAATTATCATATGGCACCGGAAATCACCACAATATTTATGATGCCCGGAGAGAAATATATTCATTTGAATTCATCAGTCCTTAAAGATATTGTCAAATTAAATGGGGATGTTTCTGACTTTGTTCCGTCTTACGTATTAGATCAATTACATATCAAATTTGATAGTTAATATTTTGTAAATTTGTACTCTTATTTTGTTTAACTTTTTTTGTTGATAAAAAGGAAACTCAATGCCTACTTATGATTATAGTTGTAATGAATGTGGACATACCTTTGAAAAGTTTCAATCCATGTCAGATACTCCTGTAAAGATATGTCCATTATGCCATGGAAGTGTCCGTCGATTAGTTAGCGGTGGAACTGGAATTATTTTTAAAGGATCTGGATATTATTTTACCGATTATAAAAAAAAGAAATCGTCTTCTAATGATAATACTGAACCAAAAACTGAATCAAAAAATAAAGTAAAGAAAGAAAAATAATAAATGTCAGAAAAAATACATTACACTGTTCCCGCTATGGGTGAAAAAATCTCACTTAATAACGGCGATTTGGTTATCCCTGATCATCCAATCATCCCCTTTATTGAAGGAGACGGAATTGGACCAGATATTTGGAGAGCTTCTGAAAAGGTTTTTAATGCTGCGATTAATAAAGCATACAGCGGAGATCGTAAAATTCAATGGATGGAGATTTTTGCTGGTGAAAAAGCGTATAATTTAACGGGAGAATGGCTTCCCATCGAAACACCGAAGGCAATTGAAGAATATTTCATTGCCATTAAAGGGCCCCTAACAACACCGATCGGCGGTGGTATCAGAAGTTTAAATGTGTCCCTCAGACAGCAATTAGATCTCTATACATGTTTGCGCCCAATTCAATACTTTGAGGGAGTACCCAGTCCAGTCTCGGAGCCAGCAAAATTAAATGTGATTATTTTTAGAGAAAATACTGAAGATGTTTACTCAGGTATTGAGTGGGAGAGTGGATCAGAAGAAGCCATTAGTTTAATTAATATAATTAAGGAAAAATTTAATAAGGAGATCAGAGAGTCCTCTGGCATCGGAATTAAACCTATTAGTCCTTTCGGTTCAAAGCGGTTAATTCGCAAAGCGATTCAATATGCAATTACTCATAACAGGAAAAGCGTGACCATTGTGCATAAGGGTAATATAATGAAATTTACAGAAGGTAGTTTCAGAGATTGGGGATATGAATTAGCAAAGGAAGAATTTGCTGATGATGTTATCACTGAATCAAAATTCTGGGATAAATATTCAGATATTGGTACAGACAAAGTGATCCTTAAAGACAGGATTGCTGATGCAATGTTTCAGCAGGTGTTATTAAGACCAGATGAATATGATGTGATAGCCACTACGAATTTAACTGGTGATTATTTATCGGATGCATGTGCCGCTCAGGTTGGAGGGCTTGGACTGGCGCCGGGAGCCAATATATCCGATCATATTGCCTTGTTTGAAGCGACTCATGGAACAGCTCCTAAATATGCCAATCAAGATAAAGTAAATCCTGGTTCTCTTATTTTATCAGGTGTAATGATGTTGGAGTATATGGGGTGGAATGAAGCTGGTAAAATGATTACAGACGCAATGGGAAAAACTATCAGACAAAAGAGAGTAACCTATGATTTAGAGAGACAAATGGAAGGAGCTATAAAATTATCAACGTCTGGTTTTGCGGAAGCAATTATCAGCAACCTGTAAGAAATGAAAAAATGTAGGAAAGGGTGGGCTTTTTGCGCACCTTTTTCATTATAAAGTAAAATGTTTATTGATTATACAGTTTTAAAATGCAAGTCTGGACAGGGTGGACCCGGCGCAGTAACTTTTCGACGAGAAAAATTTATCCCCAAAGGAGGTCCTAGTGGAGGAGATGGCGGGAAAGGTGGCGATATTATTTTCTGTGCTGATCCTCAATTACATACACTTCAAGATGTACGATATAAAAGGACTTACCAGGCTGAAAATGGTCAACCTGGCTCTTCGAATCAAAAGTCGGGTAAAAATGGAAAGAATAATGTCATTCGAGTGCCCTTAGGAACCGTTATTAAAGTTGAAAGTACCGGGGAAGTAGTGGCCGATCTTATAAAGGCTGGAGAAGAATTTATTGCACTAAGGGGTGGTAAAGGCGGAAAGGGAAATGCGAAGTTTAAATCTGCTACTCACCAAACACCCAGATATGCACAGCCTGGACTGGGAGGTGAACAAGAAATCTTCGCAGTTGAATTAAAAGTATTAGCTGATGTAGGGCTTGTAGGGTTACCAAATGCAGGAAAATCAACGTTATTATCCGTCATTTCTTCAGCTAGGCCGAAGGTTGCTAATTATCCCTTCACTACATTAGTTCCAAAACTCGGTATTGTAAAATATGGTGAATATAAATCATTTGTCATGGCAGATATTCCAGGACTAATAAAAGGTGCCGCCGAAGGAAAGGGACTAGGACATCAATTCTTGAAACATGTAGAGCGAACACAGGTCTTATTATTTATGATTGAATACACAGAACCCAATCCGGAGGTTGTTTTTAAAATACTCTATGATGAATTAAAAACATATAACCCAGACTTGGAGAAAAAACCTTTCTTAATTATTAGAACCAAGATTGATTTGAAAAATGATGAATCAGATAATCGGTGGAAAAAAATAGATCACTACTTCGATATTTCATCTGTAGGAAATATTGGAATTAAGAAATTAATATCTTCTATTGTTGCCCTGTTAAATGAAAAAGAATGATCTAATTAACATATTGAACTTGATGAATGTTCCCGGGCTGGGACCCCAAAGAGTGCGAAACATAACGGCTCATTATGGAACGGTTAATGCTGTTTTCAATGCTTCCAGGAGAGATTTATGTCAGTGTCCTGGGATCGATTTGGCAGTAGCTAATTCAATATTATGTTATAAAAATTATGATTTCGGTAAAGCGGAAGTTGAAAAAGCAGAAAAGTCTCAGGTTGCGATAATTACTATTTGGGACAATGAATATCCAATCCTATTAAAGAAAATATATAATCCTCCTGTTCTTCTATATGTCTATGGAAGACCATTAATGAAGGATGATGATAGTGTAGCTGTTGTTGGAACAAGAAAACTGACACCTTATGGAAAAAGTATAGCAAAATCCATTGTGAAGGACCTGAATTCTGCCGGGCTAACGGTCGTCAGCGGGCTGGCTCGGGGAATAGATACAGTTGCACATAGAGAAACAGTTGCTAATGATGCTCGAACCATTGCTGTTCTGGGAAGTGGGATTGATATTATTTATCCTGCAGAAAATAGGAAATTATTTCATGAAATTTCCGAAAATGGATCTATTATATCTGAATTCAAATTAGGTACGAAACCGGATGGGGGAAATTTCCCTCAGAGAAATCGAATTATTAGTGGGTTATGTCATGCAACGATAATAATTGAAGCAGGACATAAAAGCGGAGCAATTTTAACCGCTTTTAATGCCATTGATCAAAACAGGGACGTATTCGCCGTCCCGGGAAGAGTGACAGATCCTCAGAGTAGAGGTACAAACAGATTAATTCGTCACGGAGCATTTCCTGTTGAGAGAGGGAAGCAGGTTATTGAGCAAATTCAACCAAAATTATTTAAGCCTCATTACCCGATTCAGGAAAAAATAGATTTAAAATTATCCAATGATGAAAGAGGTTTATTACTCTTTCTCAATCATCAACCCAAACATATTGATGATATTGTGTTAGCATCTGGCACGAGTTTAACAAAAGTGCTGACGCTACTTTTAGGAATGGAATTGAAGGGAGTAGTTATACAATTGAGTGGGAAACAGTTTGTACGTGCATGATCAGGTTACTAATTTCCCGGCCGTAAAATCAATACATTTAAAATACTTGGAGAGGTGGCCGAGCTGGCTGAAGGCGCTCGCCTGCTAAGTGAGTAACCGGAGATAATCTGGTTCGAGAGTTCGAATCTCTCCCTCTCCGCAATGTGAAGCAGAAGATGAAGCAAATATGTCATCTCTGTTTTTGATAAAGAAAATGATTATTTGACCAGTATCCTGCAGAGGACTGAATACTATCCAACCTTTCTCTTTAGTCAACCGATTTAAGTGTATTTTAATATTAATGATTTTGAATATAGTGATTATCAGTTTATCAATCATGGAATTATCATAATTGAAAATAAAAAATGACAACCGGATACATTTTAAAGTGTCCGTATATTCAGTTGTGAATAGAAAATTAAGCAGGGCACGATAACAAGAGTGAATAGTTCTTGGATCGATTCCGTCATCGTTCGTGTCCTGTTTAAAAAATAAATTAAAGGAATGATATGACTAATTTTATTTACCATAAAGAAGCATGGATTCGAAATGGAATTTCCTTTGGGTCTGCAATGTCTATTGCGATTTCATTCTCCATCAACAAATCAGTTATATGGGCTATTTTCCACGGTATGTTATCCTGGGTTTATGTTATTTACTACATAGTGGTGTACTAATGGAAAATGTAAAAAAATTATATCGCAATATAAGGCAGGGAAAAATTGCCGGTGTGTGTGCAGGAATTGCCGATTATTTTGAAATTGATCCTGTATTAATACGATTGGTATTTATTCTGATGTTTTTCTGGGGAGGAGGAATCATCGCGTATATTGTTGCGTGGTTTATTGTGCCTCCAAAATTTGATAAAACATGATAGAATCTGATTTGCTTTTTATAAATTCCCCGCAATTATTTATTCAATCTTGTGCGCACATATTTAATTTTCATAGCTATCACCATCGTAATATCTTCTTGTGGAGATCCTCCGAGGAAAGTTGAAATTCTATGGGATCACTATGGGATTCCTCATATATATGCTCAAAATGTAAATGATCTTTTCTATGCCTATGGCTGGGCACAGACCCATGCCCATGGTGATCTACTATTAAAGTTATATGGACAGGCTAGGGGAAAGGCTGCAGAATACTGGGGAGAAGAGTATCTGGAGAGCGATCAGTGGGTATGGACAAATGGAATTCCTGAAAGATCAGAGCAGTGGGCAAATGATCAATCTGAACCGTATAAGTCCATGTTGGAGAACTATATTGCTGGTATTAATGATTATATAATAAAAAATCCACAGGACATTGATGATGCTTATAAAGTAATATTACCGATAACACTGACAGATGTTATGGCCCATGCGCAAAGGTTGTTGCACTTTACATTTATTTTTAGTCAGGACGATTTAAAGGGCAGCGTAAAAAAGTGGGCCAACCCAAAAGGTTCAAATGCCTGGGCAATAGGTCCCGGTCGATCATCTTCAGGACATGCAATGTTGCTGGCCAATCCTCATTTATTCTGGGGAGATATGTTTACGTGGTTTGAAATTCATCTCAACCTACCAGAGATGAATATTTATGGTGCCAGTTTAATCGGTTCTCCTGCATTAGGTATTATGTTTAATGAACATCTTGGATATACGCATACGGTTAATACTCATGACGGAGCTGACCTTTATGAATTAGCCCTTCGGGATGGAGGCTATGAATTCGATGGTACAATAAAACCATTCCAAATTGATTCTGTTAATTTAAAAATACAAATGGGTGACTCACTCCGGACAGAGCTATTTATTATAAAAAATGCAATTCAAGGGCCAGTAGTTTATGAAGAAAATGAAAAAGCTCTTGCTTTAAGAATCGTGGCCTTGGATGCGAGTCAACTTTTCAAGGAACGGTGGGATATGGCTACTGCAACCAACCTTGAAGAGTTTGAGGCAAGTATAAAGAATCTTCAGACTCCTATGTTTACCGTTATGTACGCTGATAAAGATGGTAATATTATGCATCTCTTTGGTGGACAAACTCCTAAAAGGCCGTCAGGAAATTTTAACTGGGCTGGAGTTGTTCCGGGGAATACATCAATGACTCTTTGGAATAATATACATCCATACAATGAATTGCCCAGGATATTAAATCCTGAGAGTGGTTGGTTACAAAATGCTAACGATCCACCATGGACTACCACATTCCCAGAGGAAATTGACGTAACCCATTATCCACCATATATGGCACCACGTCGAATGGGATTTCGTGCACAACGTTCAGCCAGAATGTTGAGCGAAGATGCCAGCATCACCTATGATGAAATGATTCAGTACAAATTTTCTACAAGAATGGAGCTGGCAGATCGCATCTTGGATGATCTTTTTGATGCAGCATCGATGGCGAGGGATAAGGATATTCAGGATGCAATACGTGTTTTAAAGCGTTGGGATAGAACAGCTGATAATGCCAGCCGTGGGAGTGTATTATTTAAGTATTGGGTGGATGCAATGAATTTTCCTGACGATTTTGCGTTACAATGGAATGAGAGAAGTCCCCTTTTATTACCCGATGGTTTAAAAGATAGAACCATGGCTGTCCATCGCCTCTTTGGTGCCGCAAAGGATGTGAAAGAAAGATATGGCCGATTGGATGTATTTTGGGGAGAAGTATTTCGTCTGCAGCGAGATAGTCTGGATCTACCGGCAAATGGGGCTCCGGGAGACCCCTATGGTGTATTTCGCTCATCGTATTTTCGTCCTATAAAGGATCATAGAGAATCCCTCATTGCTGGAGATTCTTATGTGGCTGCCATTGAATTTGGGGATTCTATTAAAGCTGAAGGAGTCCTTGGTTACGGAAATTTTAGTCAAAAAGGATCTCCACATAGAACGGATCAGTTAAAACTGTATTCTGAAAAAAAGTTAAGACCGATTTTATTTTATCGCAAAGATGTGGAAGCGAATACAATGGAAAGAACGGAGTTTTAATCGAACATGGAAAAAGTTTTTTATAAACCATCTGATTGCCACGGAAAAATGAACACAGAAACCATCGTTAAATTATCTAAAGATCATTTTGAAATAAACAAAAATCTTCCTGCTGGCAGTTGCTGCAAGGTTAATAGTATAATTCACTATCCAACCCGATGCCGTATCATTGATGAAAACTGAAAAAATGGACGGTTCCGGTCCATTCAGTAAAAGTAACATCCGATGAGGAAAAACGCCCATTTAAAAAGTAAGGGGAGGCAGACCAAATGGATGAGTGGATTCGTCAAACCAAGGAGGATAGCCCGCCTCCCAACCACAAAATTAACGTTTATCTGTCATATATTACTGTGATTCACAGCACATAATACCCCTGCAATTATTCAAATTATTAAATGGGTTTTCATTATTAATAACTTTTGAGGGTGAAATAATTTTTATTTGTCAAAAAAACTGTCATTAAGAAATATGTACTCTATCAACTTCAATCGACTTACAAAATAATTCCACTTTTTGGGATGATAAAATTGATAATGTTTATAATCATTGGATTTCTAATATTTATCTTCAAAATTTGGATGTAACAACTTAAAGAATCACCTATTTGAAATGTTGCTCAATATAGATGTATCTTCTTTTGATGTAAACCAAGGTAGACAAATGTATTCAAGGTTAAAATTTTCTGAAAATAAGGATCCGATGCGAGGGAGTTTTATTACTGATTTCCAGGGATAAAGCATGACTCAAGCACACGAAATTCTCGAACCTTTCACTGCCCTCTGGTGGGAGACCATTCTATGGTCGATCGGAATTATATGGGGACTTCTTTATTTTGCAAAGAAGATGACCCCAAAGCAGATCTCATATCTAATTATTTTCTCCGGTGTTGTGTTGAACGCCAGAACCTTGTTATTCCAACCGTATATGGTTTATACCCATCAATGGGATATTTATAATAGTTTACCCCTTCATTTATGCGGATTGTCTGCTATTATTTCCGGTGTGATCATGTTTTATCGAAAGCAATGGCTATACGAACTTCTTTATTTCTGGGGAATCCCGGGAGCTTTCCACTCACTGATTACACCTGAATTTACCCATGGGACCAGAGGACTGTTTTTTATAGAATATTATATTGCCCATGGGGGCATTATTTTTAGTGCTTTGTTTTGCACGTTAATCCTTGGATTTAAACCGTCAAAAGGATCATGGTGGAGAGTTTTTCTTTGGACTCAATTACTCTTACCTGTTATTGGTGGGTTCAACTGGCTAATCGGAGCAAATTATATGTATCTCTGTGAGCCACCTATTGTTAGCAATCCCTTTGTAATAGGGGATTTTCCAGAACATTTAATTGGATTAGAGATTGCTGGATTACTGCATTTTGCGCTGGTATATTTACCCTTTGGATTGAGATATCGAAATGAATCAAAAAGTACAGGGACTCCACTTATTTGACAACCTCCATGTAATCTATTTGGTTACATGGTTAATTATTTGGTTTACGGTTCCTCTGGTTGGGAAAAAGTATCTCAACAAGCATCAGCAGAAATGGTTTGTTTGGATCATGATTGTTTTCATGGTAGGGCAGGAAATGGTAGATTATTGGAACCGAACTCAATTTCGCCATTTATCCTGGGACTTAGACTTACCACTACATTTATGTCATTTATCTCTCATTTTTTCCGTTTATATTCTATTTAGAAGGAGTCAATTTCTTTTCGAAATTACTTACTTTTGGGGATTGGGTGGTGCCCTTCAAACCATGCTGACACCAGATATGACTAATTTTGATAATTATTTGGCTATTTTTCTCATGTATGCGCACCACGCAATGATCATTTTAACCTGTCTCTGGTTGGTCGTTGTGGAGGGATATCGTACCCGGTCTGGAGCGATCAAGCGTACCTTTATTTTTACATATATTGTCATTTGGCCAGTATGGCTGGTGGATTGGATTACTGGGGGAAATTATATGTATTTGATGGAGAGGCCTCCCACAGAAAGTCCACTTGTATTTGGGAATTGGCCTTGGTACATCATTAATATTCAGGTAGTAGCATTTCTTCTGTTTAACATCATTAATTTGCCCATGATTCTCTTAAGAAAAAAAGAATCTGTTACATCATATTGAATCAATTTATTCCTCCTGAAGTCTATGGCTCTCTCCATAATATTTATATGCTATCGGAATTGTTTTATGGATTATTATTCCTTTTCTTGGAAAAAAATACTTAAATCATAAACATCGAAGGTTAATATCCTTTGTTTTGATTTTCCTCACATTAGGTCAGGAAATTATTAATGAATCCGTTCTGTTTTATCAGGGTTTATGGAAACTCTCGGTGAATTTACCGGTTCATTTATGTGGATTTTCCCTTTTTCTGATATCCTGGGTTTTGGCCACAAAAAAACAAGCTGCCTTTGAATTGGCATATTTCTGGGGAATTGCTGGTGCATCCCAGGCCATATTATCTCCGGATTTGAATGGGATTGGAAATCCCATGGGCATTTTTATATATTTCTTCTCTCACTCCATTATTGTATTAGATGTGGTTTGGCTGATATATGTCGAAGGAATGAGATTAAGAAAACGTTCATTATTGGCTGTCATAATACTGACCAATGGTTTTGCCTTCCTGGTTTCAATTTTGAATAATCTTATCGGAGGAAATTATTGGTATTTATGTTATAAGCCTCACTCCAACAGTCCCTTTCTGTATGGTGAATGGCCTTTCTATCTACTAAGTATCGAATTAGCCGGAATTTTTCTTATGGGTTTGATTTATTTACCCTGGATGCCATTTTTCAGTCATACTTCATCCATAGAAAATTAATATTATCAAAATAATGATTTCGTTCAATAATTACTTTCACAGCACTCATTATTAAAATAATAAGTGAATACCGCTAGATGAATTGATATTGCAGACTGAAACATCGGTATATAAATTCCAAACCAATGACAACACTCTTACTTTACTTTTTCCTCGCCTTGGGTGTATCCTTTCTCTGTTCCTTATTGGAATCGGTATTATTATCTATGACACGCTCCCACATTGCTGTTTTAGTTAAGGAGGACCACATTTCCGGGCGGTTACTTGAAAAGCTCAAGAAGAACATCAATCGTCCACTAGCAGCTATTTTATCCCTGAATACCATCGCAAATACAGTGGGTGCTGCGGGGGTTGGGGCGGTTACCTATAATTTATACGGAAGTAAGTGGGTAGCGGTTACATCAGGTTTATTAACCATGTCAATTCTGATCTTTTCTGAAATTATTCCAAAAACAATTGGAGCTCATTACTGGAGACATATTGTATCCCCTTCTGCTTATTTAATCAGGTTTTTAATGGTTTTAATGTATCCATTTGTCATCTTACTGGAATCATTGTCTAATTGGCTGGAACCGGCTATCAAACAGGATGTTGTCACAAAGGAAGATGTGATCGCCATGGCGGAAATGGGGGAAGACGAAGGGACAATCGAAGAAGACGAAAGTACCATAATAGAAAATATTCTTAGGCTGGATAATGTAACTGCAGAAGAAGTAATGACTCCTCGAACGGTTGTTTTTGCATTACAGAAAGATATGACAGTGAAGGAAGCTTTGGATAAATATCCCATTATTACCTTTTCTAGGATTCCTGTTTATGGTAGAGATATGGAAGATATTGTTGGATTAACCCGCCGGTATGTATTACTCAAGAGTAAAGCAGAAGACCAATTTGACTCTACGATGGAAGAATTATCAAATCCGGTCCATGTTGTTTCAGAAAAAGATTCAGTGGGAACTATCCTGGATGAATTTGTCCGTCGCCGGGAGCATTTATTTATTGTTAAGGACGAGTTTGGACAATTTGCTGGTATTATTACCCTTGAGGATGCCATTGAAACATTGCTTGGTGTCGAAATCGTAGATGAGATGGATTCGGTTGTTGATATGCGGAAATTAGCTGTTAGTAAAAGTAAAGAACAAAATAAATAATATAAATTAGCCCGTTTCTTAAAGGGGAGAGTTAAACTAAATTCGGAGTTATGAAGCGTGCCCTCTGTGTCTTCTCTTTAGTGATCGTTGGTGTCCTTGCATTTGCAGCGACACCTACAGTTCGGTTTTACCTAACTGAACTGGACTTTATAAGTAGTCAACCTGTTCCTGAGTCAGAGACACAATTTAGATCACATATAAAAGCAACGTTTGATGAAGAAAATAATATTATTAAAAAAACTTATATTGATCCAAATGGGAAGATTAATCAGTCAGAAATTTTTACATATGATTCTACCCATACCTTAATATATAAAGATATTTATCTCTCAGGGACACAACTTATCAAACAACTTCTCTTTGGGATGGAAGAAAAGGCAGTTGATTATGTGGAATATGTATATGGCGTTGATACGGTAAAAGACTGGACCGACCGGTTCTCAATCCTGGATTACAATCAGCTCTCCCAACTGGTCAATCACGCATTTTTTGATGTAAATGCATTCCAATATGGATTCACACATTTTGAATATGATTCACTAGGATATTTATCGAAAGAAGAATGGGTTCGAGAACCCTCAGGGAAAACCATGAGACTCTGGAATCATTTCTTTGACCCCGCTACTCAACTAACACGAATTATGCAATATGATTCAAATGGTGTGTTGGTTCAGGATTTCCAGTTAAGTCCTGATGGAACTGAATCCATATTCTGGTTCAAAAACTTGACGGACTCTCTATTTATTAACCATACTTTAATTTCTTTTTCTAATGAAAGTTACTTGGATTGGGGAAAGGTAATATGGATTAGAGTGGATACAACGGATGCATGTTGTGACAGTATCGAATATCTATTGCCAAAACAGTTTTTGGTAAAAGGACATTTTACTGTGAATACAGGTTTAGATTCTTTTTTAGTTGACAGTGCTACATACGACATTGTTTTTACCGGAAAGGGTAGTAGTGGCTATGATGCAACAGAACGAAGGGTTAATGGTATTCAATATGATGTTTCATCTCCCTTATTTGAATTATTTACAAGACAGTTTATCAATAAGCCAATCATTTCTTTTCGTCAGTCAGAACCGACTATTTCAGCTGTTTTAGTATGGATGGAAATGGACGACACAACCCAAATAGTGACCTCTATTTTTGATTCGACGGATTTGACCTGGGCTGGAAAGGGAATGTTTACCCCATCCCAGCAACCCAGTTTAAAAGATAGCATATATTATTCAGTAAGAATTTATGGGACAGACAGAGCAGGGAATCAATCAAATCCCATCGAAGTTGATTCAGTATTTTTTGATGTTCGGGCTCCTTCCCTAATGATTTCATCTCCTTTAACCGGAGAATTCAGAAATAATCTATCTCTCATATTTAGTCTCAACGAGCCATTACAATCATGGAAAGTATCTGTCAAGTCGGTCGGAGGTGAACCGGATCCTAATTCTCCTTACCTATTAGAAATGGATTCATCTCTTTTTGATTTATCTGAAATAGAAAAAGATTTAGCCGATGAATTCCAACTAAACGATGGAACCATCTATCAATTGATTTTGTCAGGTATTGACCGGGCTGGCAATGTTTCAAGAGCATTGATAGTAGACTCAGTTACTTATGATATTTCTCCACCTGTTTTAACGACCATTTATCCGGCAACAGGTGCTGCAATCAATCAAACAACAATATCATACAGTATCAATGAACCGCTGAGAGCTGGTGAATTCCGCTGGGAGCAAACAGAGGGCACCATGGATTCATCAGCTCCACATATTATAGTATTGATGGAAGAGGAGTTGTCTCTGGGAGATCATATTAATATTCTTCTGGAGAATCAGACCGAATTGACTGATGGCGCTTCCTATTCACTTTTATTTGTTGGTCAGGATAAAGCAGGTAACGATGGAATTGCTCCAAACCATATAAATATTTTGTATGATGCTGTCCCACCCAAATTTACTCAGGTTAAACCCCGGCGAGGTTCAGCAATAAACCAAGGGCATGT
Organism: uncultured bacterium; assembly: GCA_964466265.1. Taxonomy (GTDB): domain Bacteria; phylum Fidelibacterota; class Marinisomatia; order Marinisomatales; family TCS55; genus JADFRD01. The sequence continues at coordinate 72,934 of CAYXMX010000002.1, forward strand.
TTCTTACACATTATCGGAAAACACCAAAGAGGGAACGTTTACTTGGAAGTGGATAGGTGGAATAAAAGATCCAATATCCGTCCATACGGCTCAACTGATGAATGATGAGAAAAACGCTGGTGTACATGATTCTCTCTTACTATCCCAATCTCCAGAATTGGTAGACGGAGGAATTTATTCCATCGAATTGAATGCGACTGACCGTGCGGGAAATGATGCAGAAACAATTACAATAGAGAATATCTTATATGATTTTACTCCTCCGACCATAACCATTATTTACCCTGTTTCTATGTCATTCTTACCTCATAAAAAATGGTCATATTCACTTTCAGAAACATTAGAAGAAGGATCATTTTTTATAAGAAGGACCGGTGGTGCAGAAGATAGAAATTCTCCTTACCGTATTGTATTAAATAATAAAGAGAAGTCAGCTGGCGACCACGATGATATCCAGTTGATGTTAATGCCTGATATTGTTGAAGGAACCATTTATGAATTATCTTTCGCTGGGAGGGATCGGGCAAATAACACAACAGAGTCATTTAGCCTACCAAATATACAATATGATTTTACACCTCCTGTTGTTTCTATTTTGGATTTAAGCGATAGTACAGACGTGAACCATCAATTAATCAGTTTTGAATTCAGTGAAAAATTAAAAGAGGCATGGATCACTTGGGAATACACTGGGGGAGTGAATGATCCCAATGTCATTCATAAACAACCCCTGATTGATGGTGAACTAAATAAAGGAATTCATTCTAATACTCAAATATTAAATTCACCTCAATTGGTCGATGGTTCAGTATACAAGATTTCCATATTTGGGTTCGACCGGGCGGGAAATAAATCCAATGTGTCCGTTGTAAATAAGATCCGTTATGATGTTACTGCCCCCATGGTCAATGTAACTTATCCAATCACCCAAACCTATGTTTCATCTCCAGCTATCAGTTTTAACTTGAGTGAAAAACTTTTTTATGGAAAAATTATCTATACTCAAACAGAAGGTACATTTGATCCGCTATCTCCCCAGGAATTTATCATGTGGAGAGAAATTCGTGCCGATGGATCTTATGCAAATGTGTTTTACCAAGATGGTCCTGAATTAGTCCAAGGGGCGATCTATACTATTTCTATTGAAGGAAGTGACCGTGCAGGAAATATTGCTTCCTTCGCCAGCGTGTCGGGTATTGTTTATGATGCTATCCCACCTGTTGTATCTGTTTGGACAGCCGACTCCTCTTTATTCGTTAATCACAATCGTATTACTTACTCGATCAGTGAGGACATTAAAAGCGGGACTATTATGTGGAAGGCAATGGGAGGGGAGAATGATCCATCTTCACCCCATATTATTAATTTGATAGCTGACGAATTGAAAGAAAGTAATCTTGAAAATTATACGCTGATCAATGCCCCCAGTTTACACGATGGAACTCTATACTCAATTTCAATCTTTGTCAAGGATTTTGCCGGGAATACCAGCGAGACAGCAAAAATGGATAATATCTTATTCGATGTTACTCCACCCATTTTGAAAATTGTTTCTCCAGGTGAAAATTATATTACTAAAGGAAGTGAACTGATTTTTTCAATTTCAGAAGATCTTTTAAATGGTAAAATAACCTGGCAGGGAAATAATGAAAATCTCATGGAAATATCAACCAGTTGGGATTTGCCGGATACTGTATTGAAACAGGGGCAATATATCTTAAATGAATATTATTATCCGCCTCTTGTTGACGGAGGTGTGTATTCAGTAACCATTACTGGCGAAGACCCTTCTGGAAATATTGCTGCTCCATCCAATATTTCCAATTACAGGATTGATAGAACATCACCTGTTTTTACTTCCCTTAAGCCTGAATCAGATTCATTTGTAAACCTCGATCATTTGGGATATACATTGAGTGAGGAACTCCTCTCCGGGTCTGTCTTAATAAAATGGGATCTGGATCAAATAATAGTGCCACTAAAAAATGAAGAATTATTAGAAGGGGAGCATCCACTCAATCCATTATTGGCAAAATCGGAGTGGAGAAACGGTCGAAAATATACTATCGAATTTTCAGGAATTGATTTTGCCGGAAATGCTTCAGATACATCAAAGATTGAGAATTTGGTTTACGATATTTCTCCACCGGTATTAGCAGTTCTACATCCAAATAATGATTCTTATGTACGATCATCATTGGTATCATTTTCAGTTAACGAACAACTATTAGAAGAAGAATTGATATGGTTATCCGAATCTGGATCTCGGGTTGTAGAAAAACTAATTGATTCGAGTTTAACCGTTGGAGAACACTCATTAGAGCATATGTTAAGTTTGGTTGAAAAAATACCTTATTCTGTTTATATACAAGGGGTGGATCTGGCTGGAAATACAGGTAGATCACCTATTATAAATAATATACAATATGATACAACAAAACCAGAATTAGTCATATTGTTACCCTTAGAGAATTCAATAATTAATTATAAGGAGGTCACTTATCATTTAAACGAGGATTTGAAAGAAGGAAAAATAATTTGGCAAAATTTAAATGGTTTAGATAAAAATCCGATCCATGAAATAATTCTAAAAAATAATGAACTGATGGCCGGCGATCATTCGGATATTTCTTTCAATCAAAAACCGGAATTAGTTGAAAATGCTTCGTACATGGTAAGATTAGAGGGGACAGACTTGGCCGGAAATAAAAACATCGCTAAACCGGTCCAAAAGTTTACTTATGATTCTTCTCCCCCAGTATTCTCGAATATTTCACTGAAATCAGAATCAATAATTAATCGTGTTAATCTTGAGTTTACTCTTAGCGAAGACATCCTTTCTGGTAAAGTAACATTTAGCAGAGTGGGAGGTGCATTGGATGATAAAAGTCCCCATTTTGTGAATTTGAGCGGTAGTAAACTGAAGCATGGGACGCAAGGAGGTGAGTTACCACTTGAATTGATTCCGTTAATCAACGGAGCTGTTTACAATATTGAATTTTATGGAGTAGATTTTGCTAAAAATGAATCTGGAGAAACATTAATTGAAAATGTTGCATTTGATAATAAGCCACCGGTTCTGTATATCAAAACCCCTCAAAACCAGTCATCGACCAATCAACTTTCCATTGATTATAGTATTAGTGAAGACATGGCCTCTGGCAGATTACTTATTGATATTGAATCCGGCAGTCAGCTAATCATTAACCTGGATGAAAATGAAAGAAAATTGGGTGAATATTTTCAATTCCTCCCACAGGAGATTGGTAGATTAAATGATGGCATAACACTGAATATGACCTTGGAAGGAAGCGATGCTGCAGGAAATATGGCTACACCTTACACTGTCGAAAATGTCAGGTACGACACCACCCATCCAAAAGTCAATATAACGCTTCCTCTGAACAATGACTTCGTGAACAATAATTCAATTTCACTGGAAATCAGTGAAAATTTAGCAGAAGGAAGATTGATCATTACTCAAACAGACGGTATTTTGGATAATCGTTCACCTCTAACCATCCCCTTTCAAACAAATGAAATGTTGCAGGGAGATTATAATCATATTCAATTGTCCATGGCTGTACCGCTGCTAAATGGCTCTATTTATTCCTATGAATTTATTGGAAAGGATTTTGCGGGAAACGATGTTATCTCACAACCTGTTACCCATATTGTTTATGATAATGAACCTCCTGTAGTATCATTGAGTAAACCTATCGACTCTGAGCAAATTAAAAATACAGAAATAAGCTACATATTATCTGATCATTTATCCCGGGGAGTAATTATTTTCGAAAGAACTGGGGGAACAACTGATCCTCATTCACCTCATATTATCAATCTGGAAGGATCCCAATTGCGACAAGGATCTCATATGGATGTTGAAATGAGAATAGTAGACTTGCTTGCAGATGGAGGAAAATATTCCATATCTATCCGAGGGTGGGATAAAGCGGGGAATGAATCACTCATTTCTTCTGTTAACAATATTCTTTTTGATGTCCTCCCGCCCATTTTGACTATTCACAAACCGATGAATGGGGATGCAATACATGAACCGATTGTCACCTTGGAAATGAGTGAAAAGCTGGCAGCAGGTACATTAACATTTAAACAAATTGGTGGTGTAATTGACCCGGGGAGTCCCTATGAAATATCATTATTGTCACCCTACAATAGTCAGGGTATTTTTAAAGACATCAATTTATCCAATGATGTTACTTTAATGGAGGGGGCTGTTTATTCCATTATATTCAAGGCACAAGATCCGGCCGGAAATATTTCTTTACCGGTGACTGTTTCGAATATCAGTTATGATATCACCCCTCCCAAGATTATTATATCGGATCCCGTGGAGAATTCACATTTAAATACGTTTTCAGTCTCATTTTCTATTGATGAGAATTTGGTCATAGGTCAACTGGAAGTAAAGCGGACGCTGGGTAGCAAAGATGAAGGGAGTCCTCATTCTTTTAACTTAAAAGATAATCTTCTCATGGTGGGCACCCATACGATGGCAGTTCACGAACTTACAGAACTGATAAGTGGATCAGAGTATATGATTCGGTTAAGCGGGATGGATCGAGCAGGGAACGAAGCCATTTCTACGGAAGTTGGCCAATTAATATACGATGTTGATCCTCCCATAATGGAGATTATATCACCCTTGACCGGGACAAAAGTAAATCATTCTGTAATTGGGTTTTCTATTAATGAATCTTTGCAGAATTTAAAAATAATCTGGGTGGATGAAAATGGGCTCGAAGTTACCAGAAATCTCCCGGAAAAATATTATATCCCTCAAAGGTTTACTCAAGTTGTTTTGAATGATAAACCCCAGTTAGTGAGTGGATCAACTTACTCTATAATCTTGGAGGGAACCGATCTAGCAAGGAATACATCCGAGACCGAAATCAATCAAATAGAATTTGATAATACTCCACCCCAGTTTACTTTAGCTGATCCATTATCCGGCGATTTCATCAACCGTACTTATATTCAATTTGAGTCCAGTGAACCTCTAGAATCTGGTCAGCTTATTTGGAAAGCTGTCGGGGGAATTCCCGACCCACTCAGTCCTCGAGAAGTAGAGTTGGTTAATGACGAGCTAATTTACTTCATGGTTTCATCTGGTGACTTAGCTAACCAAATGCCATTGCAAGATGGAACAGTGTATCAAATCATCATAGCCGGTAGAGACCTTGCAGAAAATGAAAGCCAAATGGTCCTGGCCGACCAGGTTCATTATGATATCACCGCACCTGTGCTTCAGCTAATATCACCAGAAAATAACACATGGGTCAATAATGATGATGTGCAGTTTAGCATCAGTGAAAATCTTCAATCTGGCAAAATAACCTGGGTGAGGAAATCAGGTGAAAATGATCCTGTCATTCATACGATTGATTTAAAGAGCAATCAATGGGTAGCGGGAACCCACTCTACTTCGGGGCTGGATAATGTACCTTTGATCAGTGGTGTCCAATATCAGATTGAAATAACTGGAATAGATTTAGCAGGGAACCCTTCGACAAATACTGATTTCAAAATCATTTATTTTGACACTACAGCACCAACGTTAGTTATTAATCAACCAACAGTTGGTTCATATATTAATCACAAAAATATTTCTTTCTCAGCATCAGAACCTTTAAAATCAGGATCTTTGCAGTTAATAGATCAGAAGTCAGGTGTCATACAAGAAGTGCTCCTTTCCGGTGAAGAATTGACTATTCTGGATTGGCCAAATAAACCATTAGCTCGTTCATTACCCATCAAAGACGGGGAGATTTATACATATCAATTGATTGGAACTGATCTTGCCGGAAATAGAGGTATGTCTGTGAAAGTGCCAGATGTCACGTATGATATATCGAAACCTGTTTTTAAAATAACCAGACCCAGAGAAAATTATGTAAATATTGAAGGAATTACTTCCTATACTCTCAATGAAGACCTTGTCTCTGGAACGGAAACATGGGTACGTACCGGCGGAAAAATTCTTGGACCTGTTGCGACGGCCAACATCCCCCAAGTCCTTGAATTAGTGGGGGAGGAGTTACTGGCGGGCGATCACGTTAATATTCAATTTGCCAACGCTCCAGAATTAAATGCAACGACGAAATATAAGCTTACATTGCAGGGAATAGATAAAGCGGGTAATGAGAGTCTCACCGTCTCAGTAGATGGAGTAGAATTTATTCCTGATTTAAGGGGAAACTGGTTATTTAAGGGAGCCATCATGACAGTCGTCTGGACGTTTGATCCTGATGAAGGAGTCGACGATCAGTCGACTGGAACATTCTCCCAAGGAATGCAAATGGGAACTAAGATTAGTAACCAGGAATTCGGTCGATATTCGATTAATTATTCAAAGGTGCCTTGGGAAATGACATATACAATGAAGAAGTCGGGTCATTCACGATTTAGTATTTTTGAATTCAGAGATAATTCTCATTTAAAGGTATTAACAAAGGATCGAAAAAAACCAAAGAATTGGAGCGATGGTGAAGTGATGTTGTATAAAAAGGAATAATCATCAAGATTTATTAATAAAAGGGAATATCGTTTATGCTTAATTCAAATAATACAGTGCTGGTCATTATCGATGTCCAGGGAAAACTGG
>CAYXMX010000003.1:0-36271 GCA_964466265.1 uncultured bacterium
CCTCCAAGGGTAATTATTGACGATCCTGAATTACTCAACTCAAAGCGGGAATTGTAAAAAAGCTACTTGAAATTTATTAGGCCGGAACTTTAAGGGCAAGTTTTAATCAACTTCTTTCTTTGGATCTGATAGTTGGTTTTCAGTGGATGCAATAAAGACGGCCACACTGGCATCTCCAGTAACGTTAATAGTCGTTCTCATCATGTCCAGTATCCGGTCAACTCCTAAAATTAATGCAATTCCCTGACTGGGAACACCAATAGCTTCCAAAATAATAACCAGCATGATAATTCCTGCACCGGGAACTGCTGCTGTTCCGATGGATGCAAGGACGGCGGTTAATACAATGGTTAACTGGGCACCTAATGTCAAATCCATGCCCAGTGTCTGTGCAATAAAAACGGCAGCGACCGCTTGATACAAAGCAGTTCCGTCCATGTTAATGGTTGCACCAAGAGGTAGGACAAAAGATGAAACTTCCTCAGATACACCTAACTCATCTTCGCATCGTTCCATGGTAACGGGAAGAGTGGCTCCGCTGGAACTGGTGGAAAAGGCCAGTAATTGTGCAGGAGCAATTCCCTTGAAAAATACTTTAAGTGGCATGTTTGTAAAAATTTTAATAATACTTGTATAGGTAATAAATAAGTGCAGAATGAGACCTAAAATAACAGCAAACATGTAAAATCCCAGTGAACCCAGTAATTCCAGAACATTCGCGAGACTATTACCGGCCACTTTATTAATGGTATCTGCAATGAGAGCAAAAACGCCAATGGGTGCCATCAACATGATAATATCGACCAATTTAATGATTACATCATTTAGCCCTTCAAAAAACTTCAGAACAGGTTTTGCTTTGCGATCCGATATTTGGATGAGTCCCACACCAAAGAAAATGGCAAAAAAGACCACTTGCAACATGTTTCGATTATTGGAGGTTGAAAACATAATGTTACTGGGAACCATGTCAACAATGGGTTGTAATGGTCCTCTTTCTTTTACACTTTCCGCTGCACCGGCTTTTGAATCAGCTACGGTCTGATACGTCTTCTGTAATTTCAACTTCATGTCTTCAGGAACCGTATTACCCGGTTGGAGAATATTAACGATCACCAATCCAATGGTCACGGCAATGGTAGTGGTTAATATATAAATAAAAATAGTTTTCCCACCAATTCTTGATAATTTTTTCAAGTCAGAAAGTGATGCAACTCCAGTAATTAAAGATGCCAAAACCAACGGTACTGCAATTAGTTTTAAAAGATTGATAAAGATAATTCCAAAAGGAGCAATCCAGTCGGATGTAAATTCCCCCAAGCCCAATGAGGTTGCGAGAATACCATAAAGCAAGCCTAAAATAAGGCCGATAATGATTTTCCAATGTAGTTTCATAAGGCCGGGAATTTAAGAGGAACCATTCAGTTCACAAATGATCATTTGACTATTATTCAAAAATATGTTATGATTCATATCAATTTCGTTTATTTATCCCGATTTGTTTTTTCGTTTTGCTTCTTCGTAGGATTTAAAATAGGAATCTCCCACTTTGGAAAAAAATCCGACACCTGGTTTGTCCTGCATTCGTTTAACTAGTACTTTAACAACCATATCCAGAAGGTCCTGAATACTGGCCAGGGCTGAACCCAGCTTTTCTGATAGTGGTTTATTCTTCAAGCTGTTTTATTGCAATATCAATATCATTGGTAGGTTGATTACATGTAAAGTTTTTACAGACGTAAGCGGTGGGTTTTCCATTAAGCATAATTTGAGTTTTAGTCCAGGGTGCGATGGCCAACAAATCAGGTTGGTCAATATTCTTAAATAATATCACTCGACTGGGATTGTATGATTGGTTTATTGAATACAAGAATTTTCTTGTTTCCTGACCGCTGTCTCCCACCACCACCACTTCTTTTGCATTCAACCCAAACATATATCCGGTGAGCATATACGCGTGACTCGATGGACTATGATTCAAATCCTTTGAAAAAGTCTGAAGCGTTTCATCAGCTTTATCTAACCACTCTATATTACCTGTCAACCTTGCTAATTGATTCATTAGGCTCACTGCGACAGAATTTCCTGAAGGAATTGCTCCATCATAGGCAGTCATAGAACGGACAATCAATTTTTCTGAATGATCCGATCCTAAGTAAAATCCGCCTTTTTCATCATAAAAATCTTCTACCATAATTTTTGCTAGTTTGACCGCATTTTTGAGATTATCCGTATTAAAATTTGATTCGTATAATTCCAGCAATCCCCAAATCATAAAGGCATAATCATCTAAATGAGCATCGAGCGATGCCACTCCATTTCGATATCTTTTTAGAAGATGACCATTTTTCTTCATGAGGTTTGCTAAAACAAAATCCGCTGTTTTCTGAGCCACTTCTGCATAAGAAGGATCATGAAGGGCGATACTGGCTTTGGCTAATGCTGCAATCATGAGCCCATTCCAGTCAGTAAGAATTTTATCATCCTTCAATGGATGGACTCTTTTTTCCCTGGCAAAGAATAATTTTTCTCTAAAACCATCCACCTTCTGTTGTAGTTCATCCTGATATATATTCAAATCATCCGCAGTGTATTTTATGCGTTTTGTCATGTGGAGTATGTTTTGATGTGTATGCTGTCGACTGACTTCATCATGGAAATTACCACCAGGGCTTACGTTAAAAACTGAATTAAATATCTGACCATCTTTCTTACCTAGAATACTGAGTATTTCTTGATCAGTCCAAGTATAGAATTTCCCTTCTTCTCCTTCACTATCTGCATCTTCAGCCGAATAGAATCCCCCTAAAGGATTAGACATATCTCTTAAGACATAAGTCAAAATTTCCCGGGTAGTTTGGCCATAAAATTCATTATTTGTAATTTGATATGCTTCAGAAAATGCAATTGCCAGCATTGCCTGATCGTAAAGCATTTTTTCAAAGTGGGGGACCAGCCAATTATTATCAGTAGAATAACGATGGAATCCAAAGCCCACTTGATCAAAAATACCTCCCAGTCGCATTTTTTTTAATGTGGATTCCACCATGAGTAAAGCTGTCTGATCTTTTTTCAACTGGTAATACCGAAGTAAAAAAATTAAAGCATGAGGAGACGGAAATTTTGGTGCATTACCAAATCCTCCATGTTCCTGATCCCAACGATTCTTGAAATCATGATAGGCTAAATTCAGAATCTTTTCATCAGGAATTTGACCAGGTTCTCTGGTATTATTACGGATCAGAAATGACTGAACCTGATCTACCGATTTCATGATTTCATCTCTTTTATTCAACCAAGCATCGTGCAGAATGGGAAGGAGTTGAAAGAGCCCTGGACGATTACCCCGACGATCCTTCGGAAAATAAGTACCTGCAAAAAATGGTTGTTTTTCTGGGGTCATAACGATCGTTAATGGCCATCCTCCGCTACCGGTCATGGCTTGGCAAACGGACATATAAACATGATCTATTTCGGGAAGTTCTTCCCGATCTACTTTGATGGCGACGAACCAATCATTCAATAATTTGGCAACACTATCATCTTCAAATGATTCGTGCTCCATCACATGACACCAATGGCATGTAGAGTATCCAATAGATAAAAAAATGGGCTTATCTTCTGCCCTGGCTTTTTCAAATGCTTCCTCGCTCCAGGGATACCAGTCCACCGGATTGTCGGCATGCTGAAGAAGGTACGGACTGTGTTCGTTTGCTAAATGATTCAATTTAGTTTTACTTTCTTTCTCTGAGCATCCTCCAAAAGAAAGAATGCACAAAATAATACATATTGTCTTGACATGATACATGGCGCTGTTGAAATTTGCAAACTATAAAACTTATTTCACAGAAGGAAGATGAAACAAACATCACTAAAATATGTCATCATTATTACTGGTGTTGTAGCCATCACCATATATTTTATTATGATAAATGCACCCACATTCCACTTTCACAAAATTCGGGATGATTTCATGGACTGGTATTTTACTAGCCACCCAACAATAGCCACTTGGATAGGAATTCATGATTATGATGACAAATTGCCCGATATAAGCTCTAAAGCAAGAGAGAACAAAAACAGACACTTGTCAAATGTGATGGCTGATCTGGAAAAAATTGACCCATCAAAGTTGATTGATCATGACCGAATAGATTATCAAATGATTTTGGATAGAATCAGGTCGGATATATTTAATCTGAATGAATTAAAGTCGTATTCTTGGAATCCACTCGAAGTATTGTTGACGTTGGGTTATGGATATGAAAGTTTATTGTCATATGATTTCGCCCCTTTGGAAATTCGAGCTAAAGATTTATCTCTTCGACTTTTAGCGACATCTGAGTTTCTCTCCCAAGCAAGAGATAATTTGATCACATTTCAAAAGCCCCATTTAGAAACCGCTATTAAACAGGCAAAAGGAGTGGGGAGTATGTTTGATTCTTCGATTCCGGATATGGCTTCCAATTTAAAAGACGACTATCGTGTCACTTTTGAGGATAATGCCAGACTGGCAAAACAAGCATTGGATGAATTTATTGAATTCCTTGAAAATCATTTAAACGATGAATCCTATAAAAGTTTTCGCCTGGGACCTGATCTGTATGAAAAGAAACTTTATTATACATTAAATGAAAAAGTGAGAGCGGATGATATTTTATCAAAAGCAGAGCAACAATTGACCACCATACAGGAAGAGATGTTTGCTTTATCTGAACCATTATATGTGGAATGGTTTGATGAGACACCTCTAATGAATACTCATGAAGAAAAGTTAAAAATGACTCGAACAGTCTTGGATTATATCTCTAAAGATCATGCTTCTCCTGAACTGATTGTTTCAGCCGCTAGTGATTGCATTGCAGAACTAGAAAAATTTATTAAGGAAAAAGCATTACTTACCCTGGATGACTCCAAACCATTGGAAATAAGAGAAATGCCAAAATATAAACGGGGAATCAGCGGTGCATCTCTTCAATCACCGGGACCACTGGAGAGCCACTTACCTACTTTCTACAATGTTTCCCCTATTCCGGATGATTGGACCGATGAACAAACTGAGTCTTTTTTAAAAGAATATAATACTATTTCAATGAAGATTCTGTCCATTCATGAAGCATTACCAGGTCATTATGTACAGCTTTATTATGCCAATCGCCACCCTTCGCTGGTCAGAGCTGCTTTTGCTAGCAGTGTCATGATTGAAGGATGGGCACATTATGCTGAATCCATGATGGTGAATGCCGGATTTGGCGGTGGCGATCCTCGATATAAACTGGTAGAAAAAAAATGGAAACTTCGTGGAATAGCCAATGCTATCATTGATCAAAAAATTCATGCAGAAAGAATGTCGGAAAAAGAAGCATTAGATCTGATGATAAATGAAACATTTCAAGAGGAGTCTGAAGCTAGGGGGAAATGGAGACGGGCTCAATTAACTTCAGGACAATTATCAACCTATTTCACAGGTTATATGTTATTCATGGAGTTACTGGAAGATTATAAACAACAAGAGGGGGATGAATTCAGTTTAAAGAAATTTCATGAAGAATTACTATCCTATGGATCCATACCCATCCGATATATCCGGGAAATGATGATTGATTAGCAAAATGTTAAAAAACTAAAATATTTAAGAATCATACGTTCAATTTTCAAATATCATCTCGACTTTAAATTAGAACTATGACCTCCCTCTTCGTTATTATTTTGTATTTGTTCGTCCTAATGGGCGTGGGAGTTTACAAGTCAAAAAAAATTAAAACACAAGCGGATTTTTCTGTAGCAGGTCGGAGTCTATCACCGTGGATACTGGTGGGGACTATGTTGGCGACATGGATTGGAACAGGATCTATTTTGGGGAACGCCGGAAAGACTTACGAAACAGGATTGGCTGCTTTAATTCTACCCTTGGGAGGAGTTCTGGGCATTTTGATTTTGACCCGGATAGCAGGGAAAGTTCGAAGTATAGAAAAATTCACTGTACCTGAAATCATTGGAGATCGCTTCGGTTCTTTGGCAAGATTATTCAGTGTCATCACGTTGGTTATGGCCTATATGGTGATCGTTAGCTACCAGTATAATGCAGGAGGGGCTGTTCTGTCAACCATCTTGACCAATGAATCTGGAGTCTCATTAATTTCAATACAAACAGCTACTATCATTGCTGCTGTGTTCATTATAGTCTATACCATGTTAGCCGGATTGATTAGTGTCGCCTATACGGATGTTGGAAATGGATTAATAATGACTGTATCCCTCTCGATTGCTTTCCCCATACTTTGGTTCAGCGCTGGAGGTTGGGCCGGGATGGAAACATCCTTTGCTGCCACTGGACGTAGCGATCATATGCAGTTCTTTGGTGTTTACACAAGTCTGGATATTCTTAATTTCTGTTTGCCTCCATTTTTATTAGTGCTGGGGGACGCCAACATGTATCAGCGATTTTTTGCCAGTAAAAATGCCCGAGGTGCCAAATCTGCTACGACTATTCTGGTATTGGCTGTTTTGTTCATTGAATTACTCATTATTGCTTCCGCCTGGGTGAGTTCCTCCATGATCCCGGATGCTGCAGTGGGAAAGCATGTATTAATCTATGCTGCACATAACCTGTTGCCCGCTTTTCTAGGTGCAATAATGATGACCACCATCGTGGGAATCATTATTTCGACCGCAGATTCATTTTTACTGGTACCGGCCACCACATTAATGAGGGATATATATTTGAATTATATTAATCCAGGTGCATCTGATAAAAAAATTGTTTTATTAAGCAGACTCTTGGTTCTTGGTTTAGGAATTATTGCTTTTATTGTCTCAAAAGGATTTAGAGAATCGGAGGGATTCTTTGAACGGGCTCTTTATGCCTATACCATTTATGGTGCAGCCATTACGCCTTCTCTGGTGGCAGCTCTTTTCTGGGAAGGAGCTACGAAAGAAGGCGCCATCGCTTCCATTGCTTCCGGTACAATAGTAACCATTCTTTGGAAAGAATTTCCAGACATTTGGTTCTGGTTGCCAGATGGGATATATGGATCAATGGATGAAGTACTTCCTGCGATATTTTGCTCCATCGTTGCGCTGGTAGGCGTAAGTAGATTCAGCAAAAATTAGATAAAATGACTGGGGTTAAAATAATTATATCGTCTTCGCCAATGGAGGGTTTTGCGTTTGAGAAAAATCAGGTTTCGGTCCTAAATCTCTGCGGTAATATTCGAAAGTTAATCCAGATCCCTGCCAGTTCTCTACCCGGTTTATAATTCGAATATCTCCGGTGAATTTTGAAGAAACCCCCAATCGAACGTGGCCGGTAATAAACCGAATACCTTCTCGCTTTTTCGCCCAACTCAAGTAAACACGTTTTAGGATTTTAGCATACCCGTTTCCCTTGAATTTATCCATGATTACAAAAGCGTAAGTGTACAATGTGTTATTCTCTCCAAAATAGTCGTCTAATCGCGCCCAGGGCTCTGTGGATAATTCTTCAATGGCAACCCCAATGATATAACCGATGATTTCACCTCTATAGCGGGCAATAAAAGGAAGAGAAGTAGTTTTGTTGAAATATTTATGAATAGAGGGTTTAGTCAAAACTGCTTTTTCACCGTATTCTTCTGCAAGATGCTCAGATATTTTAATGAGTTGTGGATAGTCATTTTCTCCTACATGCTCCATAAGCTCTACTTGAAAAACTCCTGAGGATGCAATTGCCCGGGATTTGGAGCGGTGTTCAATATCGAGTGTTAGCTGTTCCATAAGGAGTTGAATTTAATAATTGAAAATGTGTTTAAAGCCATACTGTATCATAGAAATAAAAAATAATTCATTAGGACTAATATCGATGTTCGTTCTTCGAAATATGGAATGAAGGGCAGTAAATTCGCCGCCAATGAAATCCTTTAATACTCGACTTTCAGAAACCATTAATGCGAAACGGTCTTGGCTGTGCGTTGGTCTGGATATCAATCCTGAAAATTTAATCATAAAAAATCCAACTTTAGCTGATTTGAAATCCCATTCAATCAGAGTTATAGATGCTACGAGAGAATTAGCTGTAGCCTATAAGCCGAACTTGGCATTTTTTGAAAGATGGGGAAGCAAGGGATTCCAATGGCTTGAGGAAATAATGGACTATATCGGCAAGGATTTTCTGACAATCGGGGATGGAAAGCGGGGAGACATTGGGCGTACAGCCAATCAATATGCTGAAAGTCTTTTTAATCACTTTGGCTTTGATTCCGTTACCCTGAATCCTTATTTAGGACGGGATACCATTGACCCATTTATTCAAAATCCTGAAAAAGGTGTTTTTATATTATGTCGAACGTCTAATCCTTCCGGGAGTGATTTACAAAATTTAAAACACCATGGGGTATCATTATTTGAGAAAGTAGCTGAATATTGCAATAATTTAAATAAAAATGATAATGTCGGTCTGGTCGTGGGAGCTACCGCATCAGATGAAATTGGACTGGTTCGAAGATTAGCACCCGGACTTCCCTTATTAATTCCGGGAATTGGTGCCCAGGGCGGTGATTTAGGTCAAAGCCTTACCGATGGAAATGAACATGGGACAGCACTCATTAATATATCCAGGGGAATTAGTTTTGCAGGAGACCAGGAACCGGACAGTATTTATTTGGTAGCTAAGGACTATGTGGATCAAATGCGAACAATTTTAGGTAAACATATTTGAATAGAGAGAATTGATTCAGATTTGAGTAAATATTTAAAAAAAACAAAATAGTGCATAGATTTGAAAACAGAAAAATGGATTATTGCATCAAACAATGATCTCAAAATATTTCTGATTAGTTACAATCCATGGAGATTGATAAATCCAAAACCAGAAACCTATATTTAATTAATAACTACAAAAGGATTTACACTATTGGATCACCAAGACTATCTGGACATTTTTAAAAAAACAGGTGCATTGCTGAAAGGTCATTTTATATTGACTTCCGGACGCCACAGCACAACTTATTTCCAATGTGCAAAAGTATTGCAATATCCTGAATATTTAACCTTGCTCGCAAATCATATTGTAAATCATTTTCAGGAAGTAGAAATTAACGCCGTCATTTCACCTGCTGTGGGCGGGATTGTCATTGGAACGGAAGTGGGACGTCAATTGAGTGTAAAAACCATTTTTACTGAACGCGTATCTGAAAAAATGAGATTGCGCAGAGGATTTGAAATTAATCAGGGAGAAAATTATTTAATAGTTGAAGATGTGGTTACCACTGGTGGATCGGTCAGAGAAGTCATGCAGGTTGTTGAATCCTTTGGTGGAAAAGTTGCTGGTGTGGGTCTGGTGGTTGATCGAAGTGGTGGAACCATCAACATTCATCCAAATCAATTTTCCGTTACTTCACAAAAAGCCGTCAGTTACGATCCGGATAAAGTACCGGATGAGTTAAACCGAATTCCCATTGAAAAACCCGGAAGCAGGAGTATTTAATGAAACAATTAAGCTTAATAATGATAGGACTACTCATCATGAATGGATGTTCGAAAGAAAAAGAAGAAGAAGTTGCCGTTATTTCAACCCGGTTTGGGGATATGATTATGGAATTTTATCCAGATGATGCCCCGAAACATGTTGAAAGCTTTATTCTTCATGCTAAAAACGGTTATTATAATGGAACCACCTTCCATCGTGTGATTCCCGGTTTTGTGATTCAGGGGGGGGACCCTAATTCGAAGGACGACGATAGAATGAATGATGGTATGGGCGGAAATGCAGCGAAATTTTATGGTTATGGTGATGAGGGTGATACTTCCACATGGATGCTTCCTGCTGAATTTAATAGTCGGCCCCATGTAACGGGAGCTTTGTCCATGGCCAGAGCCCAAGACCTTAATAGTGCCGGGAGTCAGTTCTTTATTTGTGCTGCTCCGGTTCACCAATTGGATAATCAATATACTGTTTTTGGTGGTGTGATATCCGGATTGGATATCATTGACAAGATTGTCAACGTTCAAAGGGATCGTCGGGATAATCCAAATGAAAAAGTAGAGATGACTATCAAAATCCTCACGAGAAGTGAGGCATTCCCCAAATGAAACTAAGTATTGGTTTGGCCCTCGGTGGTGGTGGAGCCAGGGGGGCAGCCCATATTGGTGTATTACAAGTTCTCCATGAAGCAGGCATCCGGTTCAACCGGATATCTGGTACCAGCGTCGGTTCAATTGTGGGAGCCATGTATGCTTATAAAAACGATCCAGATTGGATTGAACAACAATTTAAAGAATTTATGGAAACGCCAGATTTTATTGCGATGGGGACCGCTCGTGTATTAGAAGATCGAAACCCCCACTCTGCTATTGGACAAATGGCTAAATATATTCGGGATCGTTTTGTGCTGATCATGTCCAAACAGAAATCGTTCATCATTAAACGCTCCCGACTGGAAAAAGCAATTCGGTTTTTGGTCCCGGCCAAGTCCTTTAGTGATTTACTCATTCCACTGGAAGTGAATGTTACTGATCTTCAAAAAGGAGAAAGTGTTCTCATAGACTCCGGAGACCTGATCGATGCTCTGGTTCAAAGCAGCACTATTCCGGGGTATGTGCAACCAACTCAAAGGGGGAACCAAATATTGGTAGATGGAGGGATTATCAATCCTGTACCAGTCAAAGGGTTAAAAAATAAAGTGGATTATATTATTGCTTTAAGTATTACCAAAAAAAAGCTTCCGGAATTTGAAAACAGAAATATGTATGAAATTCTTACAAGATCAGATCAAATTACATCTAATTATTTGGCTAAGGCAAGGTTGGAACACGCGGATTATGTTATTCATCCGGATGTGGGAGGATTTCATTGGTCAAGATTCGATCAATTTGACAGATTGCTGACAAATGGACGTGAAGCAGCTGAACTAAATTTAAGCGAATTAATAAACGATTTAAGGATTAAAAGTAGTTTTTTCTACCAGTGGAAACAAAAATTGGGCTTTACAAAATGAATCAACTACTTTCATAAAGAAATATGACGCAAAATAAATTCAATTTACTTTTTCTTTTACTGACAACAACACTTTTTGGACAATTTCAAAACCCGGTAAAGATTACGGCGACAGTGGATGAATCCGCAAGAGCAGGTGAAGTTGTTCATGTTGAGTTAATAGCAACCATAGAAGAAGGGTGGCACATATATGCTTTAGATGATGCTGGTGAAGGTCCGATAGCTACGTCCATTACGGTAGCTGGAGATGTTGTAAGTCGCCTGGGAAAAATTGTCGAAGAAGAACCCATCGAGAAATTTGACGAAGGGTTTGATAATATTACTCGATATTATGACGGTAGCACTCGTTTCTCTATTCCGGTTCAACTGGATGGGAATATTTCACCTGGAATTGCCAACTTGACTGTTTCAATCAATTATCAGGTGTGCAACGCTTCATTATGTTATCCACCCAAAACTGTTTCATTGGATCTCCCTCTCAAAATTGATGATGGCCCCCCCCGAAAAGATCATATTGCATTTATTGCTGCATCTTTTACGGATGCCAGCGGAAATATTGATTTGGATGCTGCCATTAGCCAAGGGTTCTGGCCTTTTATGATCCTGGCATTCTCCATGGGGTTTTTAGCTTTATTGACTCCATGTGTTTTTCCTATGATTCCCATCACAGTTTCTTATTTTACACATCAAGGCGAATTAAATAACCAAAGTCCTATTCGACAGGCATCAGTCTATGGATTTGGCATCATTGGCACTTTCACAATTTTGGGGTTGATATTAGCTGTAACTCTCGGTGCATCAGGAGCAAACCAATTGGCTGCAAATCCTTGGGTGAACTTATTTATCGGCAGTTTATTTACTTATTTCGCACTGTCCTTATTTGGAATGTACGAAATACAATTACCATCTTCTTTGCGCCAACTGGCTGTAAAGCAGGAAAGTAGAAGTGGATATATTGGTACCCTATTCATGGCTGTTACCTTTACGCTAACCTCTTTCACCTGCACGGTTCAATTCGTAGGACTTTTGTTGGTAGCCGCCAGCCAGGGACAGTGGTTTTGGCCTATTCTTGGAATGATTATTTTCAGTTCCGCTTTCGCATTGCCTTTTTTCTTTCTAGCGTACTTTCCTCAATACCTGGCGAGAATGCCAAAATCAGGCGGTTGGTTAAATTCAGTAAAAGTGGTCATGGGATTTCTAGAAATGGCTGCGGCATTTAAGTTTTTCAGCAACACAGATTTGGTATGGAACTGGCAATTATTTACTCATACTACTGTTTTGGCTGTTTGGACGATTATCATGTTTTTTACCGGCTTCTACCTATTGGGAAAAATTCAACTTCCTCACGATTCAAAAGTGGAAACAGTCAGCGTCCCAAGAATGTTATTAAGTATTTTCTTTTTGACTTTTGCCCTTTATTTGGGGACAGGGCTTTTTGGACGACCGATTCATGGGTTGATTTATTCATACCTTCCACCAAAATTAACTGAAGAAGTGGGATTAATTTCCGATGTAAATGGAGGAAATGAACATAAATGGTTTACCAATTTAGATGAAGCATTCGTTGAAGCAAATATACAGGGAAGAAACATTTTTGTTGATTTTACCGGGTATACTTGTACTAATTGCCGTTGGATGGAGTCAAATATTTTCACAAAAGATGAAGTTAAAAAGAGATTTGATCAATTTATATTGGTCAGATTATATACTGATGGTGGTGAAGGATATCGTGAAAAACAACAATATGAAATTGATCGATTTGGTACTGCTGCTTTACCCTATTATGTTATTTTAAGTCCCGAGGATGATGTATTAGGTAAATTCCCTGGTTTGACTCGTAACTTAGATGAATTTTTAGCATTTTTAGATAAAGGAATAAAAAGTTAATGAAACAAATAATAACCATAGTAGCAATTTTCGGATTAATTATTTCAACCGGATGTGGCTCAAATAACGATTCAGGTTCTTCAAAATCAAACACCCAAAATACAACCAGTAAACAATATACTAATGAACCGACATATAAAGTACAGCCACCCCGCCCTGCCAATGCTGTGTTAGCACCTGATTTTACGCTGGCGACCACCCAGGGACAAACAATTACATTGTCTGATCTAAAAGGAAAAGTAATCCTATTGAATTTTTGGGGAACCTGGTGTGGTCCTTGCAGAAAGGAAATTCCAGATTTTGTTAAATTATATGATAAATATCATGATCAGGGACTTGAAATTCTTGGGGTAACGCTTACATCAGGATCTCCAGATGAAATCCAGAGTTTTATGGATAAGTGGAAAATGAATTATAGTATTTTAACAGATATTAATGGAAATGAAACCCAACAGGTTACGACTGCCTATGGAAAAGCAGTGGGGAAGCCCATCAGTGGGATACCCACCACTTTTATTATCGACCGAGATGGATATATTGTGAAAAGTTATTTGGGACCACGGTCAGAGGAAATCTTTTATAATGATATAAAACCATACTTATAATTTCGACATGACAATGATAAGAAATCTGTTCAACATAACGGGTCTTCTCATCACCATGGCATCTTTGCTATTTCCTGAAGAGAATTATTTTCAGCAATTTGTCCATTATACTATGAAGGTAAAACTGGATGTCAGGGAACATAATCTTACTGGACATTCAAATATCCGATATACAAATAATTCACCTGATGAATTGACGGATATATACTTACACCTTTTGCCAAATGCATTTCAGGAAGGGTCCGTTAAACACAGGGAATATCTGCAATATAACGGGTATTTAGGGAGAGCTGAGCCATTTGTAAAAGGCAATGAATCATATTGCAGTAAAATAGATGTGAGTCACTTTCTGATTACCAAAGAGAACGAATCTGTTTCAGATAGCTTCAATGTAGATGATACGATTCTAACGTCCCATCTTTCCCAACCTCTTAAACCAGGAGAAACACTGACAATTCAGTTGGATTGGATCCATCACATTGGAGAGCAGGTAGAGCGTGCCGGACGGGTCGGGGATCAATATAATATGGCTCAATGGTATCCAAAAATGGTTGTCTATGATGAAAAAGGCTGGCATCCGATCCCTTTTCATGCTTCAGGGGAATTTTATGGTGAATTTGGTACTTATGATGTGACTTTGGATGTTCCGAGTAATTATATAATCGGTGCCACCGGTGTGGTGACCGATGGTGATCCCGGTTGGTCCGAAGTTACAGTAGACACATCAAAAGATTTTACGGAATGGCTCGAGACATTTCAGAAAAATAAAACTAAACCCGATTCAACTCTTCGCAGAAAAGCCACATTTCATGCAGAAGAAGTTCATGATTTTGCATGGATTACGTCCCCGACATTTTTGTATGAATATGGTTCATGGAACGGAATAGATGTTCATGTTTTATTTAATGAGTCAAATGGAGAGAAATGGACAAAAAAAGTAGTGGTTCGTTCTCAACGGGCTCTGGAATGGTTAAGCACTCATTTTGGTATGTATCCTTATCCTCAGGTAACCACCACCGACCGGAATAAGGGAGGGGGTATGGAATATCCAATGTTGGTTATGAATGGAAGTGAAAGTGAAGGGCTTATTGTTCATGAAATTGGTCATATTTGGTTTTATGGAATTCTGGGGAATAATGAAACAGACGAAGCATGGCTTGATGAAGGGTTTACTACTTTCCAAACGAGGGAATATATGATCAATCGGTATGGACCCCTTGGTTTTGATTTGGAAACATCCGAGTCTTACAAGCCGGTAGAAAAAAAATATGGAAGGTTTACGGGCACATTAGATCGATATCAATGGTCTGCGATTCATTACCAGGCCAGTGGTGATGACGAGCCTATCAGCCGGAAGTCATTTATGTTTAACCATAGAAGCTCATACAGGTATAATGCTTATACCAAACCTTCGTTAATGCTTACAGAATTGAAATATGTCCTAGGCGATTCTGTTTTTACTAATGCCATGAAAATCTATTTTGATCGTTGGCAATTAAAGCATGTTAATGAAAAAAGATTTATTAATGTCATGGAAGAAGTGAGTGGAAAAGAATTGGATTGGTTTTTCGATTCCTGGCTTCATAATACGCGTCCTCTAGATTATAGAATAACTCAGTGGAAAAAATCCAGAGAAAGTGACGGGATCTGGAAGGTCAGCGTAACTATTGAAAAATTGGGTATTAGAGAAATGCCGCAACTATTGGAAGTAACTCTAAAAGATGGTTCAAGCGAACGTTTCTGGTGGGAAAATCATCTGTGGCGTAAAAAGGATATATTCACTTTCAAGGTAAAGAAGGAGCCCGAATCGGTTGTATTGGATCCGGATGTTCAAACTCTCGACATAGATTATCGGAACAATGGTTCCGGTCGATTGAAAGTTGAGAAACAATTTCAATGGATTGACTCAAATTATAATCCAAGGGATCGATATGTATTGAAATGGTTTCCAACCCTAGGCTATCACGATCTGGACGGTTTTATTCCGGGAATGGAATGGACGCGTAAGTACGATCGCTTTGAAACGAAACACCTGCAAATAAGTTATGCATTAGATTCACAAAAGTTTTATTGGGCATACGAATCTTATATGAGACCAGTTCAATCTTATAGAGGTTTTTCTACCTCATTTCATGCGTATGATTTTGGAGGAGTGGATGGGTATGGACTAAAAATCAGTAACCGATTAGATGAGAAAATACACTTTTTTACTTCAAATGCTGCTTCGATTGGTTTTTATGTTACTTACGCCAAAGATACAACCAGGACCAATTTATTCGATCCTGGACAGGTGGCACTAATATTCGGTGAATACCTTTTTTCATTCAATCCTAAAATTAATGTAAAATTGGACTTTGCCACTACAGTAGTTCCCATTTCCAATTGGGCATTTACCCGTTTAAATGGTCTTATTACATTTGATTATCAAAAAGACAAAATAGGCATCCGAAACCGGTCTATAATTGGTCATATACTAAGCGATGGGAACGTTCCATCTCAGGAAAGATACACAATCGAAGGTGCTGGTTCCGGCGACTTGTATGCCAAACCTTTCCTACGGGACGAATCAACTTTTTATGGGAATATAAAATTACGCAATCGTTACCATTTACCAGGAGACGGTAATTTAAGAGGATATTTTGGAGAAGGATTGGTTGGAGTTGAGTCTATCATTGCGAATTCTTTTGAAATATTTTACCACCCTGCTTTTAAGCCAGTGACATTAGAATTAGCAGCTTTCCTGGATGATGGTTGGGTCTGGGGAAGTAAACTTGTCGCCGGAGATGAAGGGTTCAATGGTGATTATTTAATTGATGCGGGAGTTGGAGTCCGTATAAATAAAACCATTTTTGGGAAAAACTTTTATTTAAGAATCGATACTCCTTTTATTCGAAAAGATATGAGTAAAGTCCGTAAGGGAATCCGTTTTATTAGTGATCGATGGTTATTCAGTTTTTCAAGAAGCATTTAATGAAAAAGATATTTCTCCCCTGGTTATTACTTCTGCTGTCAGGGTGTGACGATCAGAATCCGGTCGATATTCAAAAAGCATATATTACACTGCAGGGGCAAGATAAAGTTGCTATTATTAATATGAATAATGGCGATATCGTTGATTACGTGGATGTTAATTTTACTAATACATCTGATATGCCGCATTATATTGTTATTGATCAAACCAACCGTTATTGGTATTGTACCCTTATTTCCAGTGGTTTCGTCCTGAAATTTGATCTTAATACGGATCAAATGGTTGATTCTGTCTATGTGGGGAATATGCCTGCTTTAATGGCGATAGACGAAGAAAGAGAATATCTCTATATTTCCCGCTTTATGCCGTCTATGGGTTTGAGCACTTCATCTCAATTGGTTCACAAAATTAATACCCGAACCATGACAATCATAGGAACGGTAGATATCGGTGCAGATTCTCCCCATGGAATTGCCTTGAGTTCTGACGGAGAAACGTTGTGGATTTCCAGCAACCAGTCTTCACATTTTTTTAAGATTGAAACAAATCGTTTTGGAGAAACAGGATACCAACCAGAAAATTTTCGAATTGGATCGGATGTTCCATTTTCTTATGAGATAAACGATGGAATGTATAATCCTTTGGAGATTGAGCTGAGCCAGGATAATTCCAAAGTATTTATCACCTGTTCAAATAAAATGCAGGTGCGGGTATTTGATGCAGCGACTGGGGACAGCTTGGATACGATTCCGACCGGAGCGATGCCATGGCATTTGAAGGTTTCGAAAGATGACAATAAAATTTATGTTGTTAATCGAATGTCTTATTCTGTGACGGTCCAGGATTTGGGGTCGGGAACGGTGGATGAATTATCCGATGCTTCTATGTCCTTACTTCATGGGTGTGCCTTATCGGGGAATGATGATCTAATGATTGCAACCTCTCCGGGAAGCGGGAAAGCCTATATTTTTGATACGAGTGATAATAAGTTGCTACAAACGATTTTGTTCGCCAAAGGAAGAGACAGTGATCCATTACCTACAGGAGTGGCCGTTGTTCAATAAAAGACTTTTAGTCATTTCGGTACTTTTATTTCTATTTACGATCTCATGTGAAGATTTGGGTAAGAAAAAAGTATTGGAAGACAGACCATTTCAAACAACGTTTAAAGTAGAAGATTTCAGGCCTGCTGAGGAATGTAAACCCTGTCATCCAATTTATTATAAGGAGTGGGCTGCATCGATGCATGCCTATTCAATGAGCGATCCTGTTTGGTTTAAATTCCAGCAAGGTGCCCAAACAGCTCACAAAGCTATTGGGGAAGAAATCGGTGATTTTTGTATTCAATGTCACAGTCCTGTCGCCGCACTAACCAATGCCATTACCGATCATGAGAACTTAACGATAGAGGAATCTGTAAATCTTCCACCCCAAATCAAAGACGGTGTTACGTGTGATGTTTGCCATACGGTAACTCACTTACCACAATCGACTAATATAGAGACGGGGACTCAGACTTATGAGACAGCAGATTTTAAACTTTATATTGATGGAACACGGTATGGTATTTTAAGTGATCCAGAAGAAAATCCATTTCATCAATCTGGTTATCATGCAGGATACGATCAATCAGAGTTCTGTCGAAATTGTCACAATCTAACTGTAAATGGAATAGATGCTGAAGTCACAAGCTCAGAATGGGAAAATTCAGCTTTTAAAGCCATGGGCTCCGAATGTCAAACATGTCACATGCCGGTATATGAAGGATATGCAGCAGAAGGTAGTCCGCTACGGCAAAATCTTCATCGGCACTATTTTCCTGGTATTGGAACTTCCACTACAGGAGACTCACTGAATGCATTTCTGAAACCGGCTATTGCAGATATCTTAGACAGATCAGCAGAAGTAAATTTATTTGAGTCATTATCTGATACGATTTCATCCACTTCTCCATTAATAATTAAAGTGATCGTTACCAATAATACAGGTCATAATTTTCCATCCGGAGTCCCATTTACCAGACAACTATGGTTGGAAGTGAAGGTGTCGGTTGATGGAGATACGCTCTTTCAATCAGGGTATTTGAATGATGATGGCGATTTATATGATTTTCATATAGATCCAAATCATGAAATAGATCCACAATTAGCGCTGTTTAATAGTATACTGTATAATTCAGAAGGTGATTCAGGTGTTGGCGTGGAATATATGACCAGGATGAATGATTATACATTGCCTGTGAGTGGTTCCCGCGTTGTAAACTATGTAGTTGATTTACCATCATTGGTTCCAGCAGGAGGATCTGAAATCACAATTTCTTTACGGTTGCTTTTAAGAGCTTTTCCACCATTTTTATTTAGAAATCTAAACTTATTAGATGAAATGAATCGATTAATTATTTGGGAAATTGATTCAAATATTGCTTCGGCAATTTTGGAATGAGAGTAGTATCCTTTTTCATTATCATTCTAAATTATATTTTTTCACAATCCTATGTTCGCGATATAAACCCATTTCCAATCGTTATCGATGGTGAAGCAATTGAAGCACCATTTACCGGGGGGTTAAACCAGCCTGATCCCAGATTCATTGATTGGAATGAAGATGGTATCCTGGATTGTTTTGTCAACGACCGCGATGGATACTTGCAGTATTGGGAAGGTGTGGCTGTTACCATGGAAGACTCGGGAATTTACGTTCCGAAGTTTGAGTTGATGACAAAATCGTTTCAGGGAATTAATGTGGGAACCTGGTACGCATTTCATGATTTTGATGGCGATGGAGATATGGACCTTTTATCTCATACACCTGACACGGATCATGTGAGTTATTGGTCCAATGAAAATCACATATTTATACGCATAACTGATGAGTTGATGGATATTGACCAATGGCCGGTTTACGGCGGACAAATTGTTATTCCCGCAATTGCAGACATCAATAATGATGGATATATTGATTATTTCGTGGGGGATATTGCCGGTCGCGTTGCTTACTATGAAGGTCATGAATTTCTTGGCGGTTTACCTCAATTCAAATTCATTACCAATTCTTTCGAAGACATTTGGATTGTTTGGACTCCCGGTCGCCACGGAGCAAATGCGTTTGAATTTTATGATTTGGATCACGACAGTGATTTGGATTTGATTTGGGGAGATTTTTATCAACCGGGTCTTTTTTATCTTGAAAATTATGGAACAATTTCAAATCCTGTTTTTGATGATTCCCTTTTAGTAGATGATTTTCCCTCAGAATTAGATTTTGCTACTACGGGTCACAATATTGCGAGAATCGTGGATTTCGACGGAGACGGGGACGGGGATATGGTAGTGGGAGTATTAACGGGTGCATATGGTATCGATTACTTAAATAATCTTTATTATTTTCAAAATAATGGTACGGCAGAATCCTGGAATTTTTCATTCGTCACTTCTCGATTGTTGCCGGGATTGGATTATATTTCAGGAACACACCCCGCCGTATCAATGGATTGTAATCAAAATTTAGTGAAATTATGGATTGGAACAGAATTTAATCCTGATAATAATGCATGGTCTGGTGGATTATATCAATTAAATGAAAAAACAGACTTCTTCTCAGGAACAATGAACTCATTATTTCATATTGGTTCAAACCTGTCCCCTGGTGTATTAAACCAACTGGTTAATAACGACTTATTTATTGGAGACTTTAATGGAACCATCTTTCGGGTTAATGAGTCCGTATTACCAGAAGATAGTTGTGCACTTTCGTCTCCGAAACCAAATTTTTTAAATATCGATTTAAGCGGACGGGCCACTCCGTCTTTTGGGGATATAGATCAGGATGGAGATAATGATTTTGTCATTGGAGATAAAGATGGCGTAGTACACATTTATTGGAATCGGGGAGATGAAGAATCCGCTATCTTCGATACCGCTTCATATTTATCGATTGATATTGGTGAAAATGCATCCCCATGTGTACTTGAAAATGGTCATATTCTTGCTGGAAATAAAGAAGGGCAACTTTATGAACTGATCTATTGGGATAGTGAAGAATTAATAGCTGAATTACGAAGTGATATTCCTTATATAGGTAGAAACCTGTCTCCGGCAGCTCTTTACCATGAAGGCCAGAGTGAGCCTGATCTTATTTTTGGAACTTTGTCGGGAGGACTGCAATATTTTCGTTACGATACTACCACTGTGGGAATCAAGGATAATGATTATCCCATCCGTTTTAAACTAAACGCTCCTTATCCCAATCCTTTTAACAATCATTTTTCGTTTTCCATCAGTATGGAGAGTGAAGAATTTATCGAAATCAGCGTGGTCAATATATTGGGCCAACATGTTCAGGATATTTATAGCGGTTTATTAGATTCCGGGGTAAAAAATTGGAATATAACAACAACATTTCCGTCCGGTATCTATTTCCTTTGGGTTCATTCAAATTTCCATTCTCAAATACGTAAAATTTTGCAAATTAAATGATGGATGAATAACCACACTACTTATCGACGAGAAAGTTAAAATAATTGAATATCATTGGTGAATGAGTAAATTCACTCGTATTTTCGTATCCATTATAAAAGTATTGGATCACCATAACATTTTTCACTTAAACAGGAGGCATGAATGTCACTCGCTAAAGGTTTGAGATGCATTACAGCTCTGCTTTTCGTCATCACATTTATTACAGCACAAAACAGGGATGAAGTTATATTATTGACCTATCCGGTATCCGGATCGATTATAGATACAAATTTTGTGGATGTAGAAATATCCATCGCTGAATTCTTTACGGTTGGATCTCCCGGTTGCAGCGGTTGTGACGGATATATTCAAATTACGATGGACGGGACGCCTGCAGGGCAAATGATAACGGATGCAACAGTTACTGTTTCCAATTTAACGGAAGGAACACATTTTATAGAGATAGAAGCGCTGGACCCTAGTGGTGTGAGTTTTTCACCTATGGTCTATGATTCAGCCATGTTTATCGTTGATATGGCATCGATTCCAAATATTTGCCCCGCGAAAAATTTTAGTGTTTTGGCTGGAGATAGCCGAAATTTCCTTCAGTGGTCAAATCCTGTCTCCCTATCTAATGTAAATCCTTTTCCTGCTGTTCCCCAACCTGCAGATTATCACACAGGAACTACAGACGGATCCAGTTTTATTCAAACGAGTTTAGTGATGGCACATGGAGGTCCAACCGATAGTAAAGAAGCTGGTTGGATGATGTTTGATATTGCCGGGTTTAATTCAAATGTAACGATCGATTCGATTGTATTCAATTATTATGTTAATAATACGAATTGGCCTTATTGGAGTGCCACACCTGTAAGTATAGACCCACTAACATCATCCGCAACAGACGTCCATACAGAAATCCTGGCCGGGACTGATGCGACCACTGCATATTTGTACCAAAATGAATCATCATCATTTTCCCCCGGTTGGTATTCCAATGCTCTGATGAATGGTGCAATAACAGATTTTTTAAATGCAGTTTCTCAGGAATACTTCGTAATAGGACTAGCAGATCGGGATGGGTCGGATACGTATTTCCTTGATTTTGACGGATGGAATGAATCAAATCCTCCTAGTCTGGAAGTATATTGGAGTGCTCCCGGAGGAAGACAAGGAATATTTTATTCTCCATCCATTTCTAATGTTCCATTCTCAGAGGTGGAAATTACAGAATATAAAAATGCAGTTAGTCAGGGACTCTCTGTTCCTGCAGGGCTGGAAGGACTTAATCAATACAATATAATTCGTTTCCCAAGTCTGACTTCCTCCAGAGAGGTAATTGAAGGGTGTGGGGATTTTCAAAATTATTCAATTTATTTATCTGATGGAACCGTGGTTGCTACCGTGGATACAAATTATTATCTTCATGAAAATTTAGTTAATGGAACAGAATATTGCTACTATGTGGTCGCTAATTATAATGAGGGAACGTCTACTCCAACTGATACACATTGCGCCATGCCGGAATCATTTATTCCCAAAGCGATTACAAACCTAACTGGAGTCGGACTTCACGAATCTGTCTCACTTTCATGGACAGATCCATCGGTCCCACAATTTACATTTTATGAAAATTTTAATTATGGTATTTCTGGAGTCTGGACAGTAACGGATAATAACGGATCAGGTATTACTTGGGCCAGTGGAACAAATGGTCCAGGCGATTATGATCTAAGTGAATTTGAAGGTTCTTTTGCAATTGTCACATCATATAGTAATACATTTCCTAATACCGATTTGATTTCACCCAGTATCGACTTAAGCAACTATTCTGAAGCAACGTTGCACTTTACGTACAATTATCAGGATTTTGCGAATAATCCAACGGATAGCGGTTTAGTATATATTTCCGGTGACGACGGTGCAACATGGACATTAATGAATGTATACGAGTCTGATGATCCTGTTGGAGGACTAAATTCTGTATCCATGGATTCTGCATTATTGAATAGTGTGGTTGGCAGCACAACGGTTCGTTTTAAATTTCATTATGAAGTTGAATCAGGGGAGTCATGGTTTTTCGCTGTGGATGATATTTATATAATAGGGACTCAACTCACCGGTAGAGACATGACCGGATCAACAGTCTCTACCTTCAATACTTATATTCCCGGTAATATCCATGCTATGGAATTCTTGGTGAATATCCAAGCCGATGATTTTGCATATTGTGATTCTATTGCGATTACTTTCCCAGCGGGAGTCACTATCTTGGATGCAGGACCGGATATTCTTGGAGTTGGGAGTGAACCGTATGGTCCTGAACCATTTAACGGGATAAATGGGCAGACCATTTCCTGGGGAACCAATGCGAATGATGGGGCAGGGGGAATCTTTGGTCAAATTACTGTTTGGGCCCTGTTAGAATTTGACGTTTCTCTATCAGGAGCACTTTTAGCCTCTTATCATATTTCTGATGATTGGTGGAATGTTCCTGCTGACGTAGATGGTAATTTCAATATAAATCAACGTGAATTAATTGATGGTGATCTAATGGGATATAATGTTTATATCGATGGAAGCACAACCCCCGTCAATGGATCTATCATTGAACAGCCCTCTTTTTTAGTTACCGATTTAACAAACGGTCAGGAGTATACTTTTGGCGTGACGGCTGTTTATTATCCGACTTTTGAAAGTGATACAACCGTCATTTTAGCTACTCCTACATGGCTTTTTGGCGATGTTTCCGGAACAGTGACAGACCCAAATGGTCTTCCGCTGGATAGTGTGATCGTCCGGTCAGGAGATGTTGTTGACACGACAGGGGTTGACGGAACATACTTTTTGAATAATCTTATTCCCGGTATTCAAACAGTGACTGTTCAGAGAAATGGATTTGAAAGTACTTCAGGCGAAGTGACTGTCATTGCCCAGGCGGCCGTGGTTGTTCAGGATTTTGTTTTAAATCCATTCCTGATGCAGTCAAATGGACTTGAAGCATTCCCCAGTGATGCTGCAGTTAATTTAATATGGAATAAGCCAGGAGCTAGCTCCGGAGGTGGCCTCACCGGAGTATGGAATTTATTTTTTGATTGGGGATGTACTGGTTCTCCCGAAAACGTTGAAGTAGAATTTACTGAAGACGGCGGATTATATGCCTATGGATCATTGATTGGTCAGTGGTTTTCTGAAGCAAGTGTCATTGATTTAGCAGCAGGAGATTATTGCTCATCTGTCACATTCGAGTATAATGCATACTTTACCTTTGACGGTTATAATACGATTTATTATTTAAATGCAAGTGATAGTGAATTTAGTGGCGTTATTACCTCCGGTTATGGAGACCATGATGGAGATAATTTTGGCCAAAGACTTGGTAGACAATCTGCGTCTTCTACGGACCCGACCATTAATGTTCTGAGTGTAATGATGGGTGGACCCTTAGACACAAACTTTCGTCAAATTGCTCAAACTGGAAAAGTAATGAATCATCAATCCAAAAATGGATTTAATTCAATGAGTAATTCCTTGCTTTTAGATGAAAGAAACACACTAAATAGATCTCGACAAGATAGTTTGGTTGGTTATAATGTTTATCAGATACAAACAACCGGTGATTCTCTTGTCTATACCACTACAGGCCCTGATGACACAACTGCAACAATAATCGTTCCGCTGAACTATACAGAATATTGTTATCATATTAGAGCTAGATGGAGCACGGATGACTATGGAACATTAGAGTCACAACCCTCCAATGATGCATGTGCGATTCCGTTCAGGCTAGGCGATATTGATTTTGATAATTTAGTAGATCTTTCAGATTTACTTACTGTTGTTGACTTTGTGATAGAAGCTTCTAATCCAACCGAAGACCAGTTTAGAGGGGCAGATGTTAACCAGGACGGTATGATAACCATTAATGATGTTGTAATGGTGGTTGATATTATTTACGGTGAAGCTCTCCGAACAATCACTGGCAGTGATGAATCTGTACTGGCAGACTTATTAGGTGGCGAGAATGAACTGCTCATCAGCCTGGAATATGATGGACTCACTCGTGGTGTTCAGTTTACTTTAATCGGAGATAGATCGGTGAAGTTGGGTATACCTGAGTTAAGTGTAAGAGATAATGGAATGATGGTTATATCAAACCAATCAGAAGATGGCACCTTAACCGGTGTTGTATTTAATAGCAGTGGTGGAGCATTAACTCGATCAGAAAATGTGTTGGTAACAATCCCCTACACATTCGTTGGCACCGGGAAAGAGAATGCCTTCGTAGAATTGGATAAGATCGATGTATCAGGTATTAGAGGCAGGACATTGCCTGTGACGTTGAGAGAGAAGCGAGTGGAATTAGCAGTTGTTCCGAGTGTATTTGCTTTGCATCAGAACTACCCAAACCCATTTAATCCTGTGACGGAGATCCAGTTTGATGTTCCTGTAGCCAGTGAAGTGACCTTATTGATATATAATATTATGGGTCAGGAGGTGGTAACGTTGACGAGTGAGAAATTGCAGGCAGGCTTTCACAGTGTACGTTGGGATGGAACCAATCGAATGGGAGAGCCGGTGAGTACGGGATTATATTTTTACCGTTTATCATCCCCATCATTTACATCCACGAAGAAAATGATCCTTGTGAAATAATTGAGAATTGAAACAGGAGAATTCCATGTTACGGAAATTGTTAAAAACTATTTTAGTAAATATCATCTTTATTGGCATAAGCTATGCTCAGGCTGAAGTAATCAGCATAACAAGCCCTTTAACTGGTGGAATCGTTGATACCAGTGTTGTGTCCGTTTCTTTTACGGTTGCACCTTATTTCACTGTAGGAGATTCAGCTTGTGCAGATTGCGATGGTTATATCAATGTATCATTAAATGATGTCCAAATCACTTCAGTGTTTTCCAGTGCAGATTTTGAAATAGGGGATGTGAGTGATGGAAATTATTTTCTACTTCTGGAAGCTGTTAATCCTAGTGGAATGAGCTTTGATCCTGTTATTCAGGATACAGTTTCATTTACAGTGATCGGGAATCCAGCTTTATGTGAACCATCAGACCTGGTTGTTTATCCGGGTGATGGTCGAAATACCTTAGAATGGGTAGAACCTTCGTTAAGCATTTCCGGTAGCATTGGATGTGGGGACTATATGATTGATGCTTTACCTTATACAGACATAAATGCTAATACCGGTATGGGAGATGATTGGGATATAACATGGAGTGATGGTGATGATGTGGCTTACACGTTAAACTTGGCAGCTGAAACGACCATTGATGTGACTCTTTGTTCAGGGAATACGGATTTTGATACAAAATTAGAGATTTTTACTTTTGAAGGGACTGACTGTAGTCTCACATATACGGATGGAATTACCACTGGTAATTATAATGATGATGCTACTTGTTCTTTCAGCGGCTTATACTCCTCGCTAATAGGAATTACATTGGCTCCTGGACAATATTACATTGTTGTTGATGGTTTCAGCGGGGCAACCGGGAATTTCGAAATAAATGTCACTGAGTCCACCGGCAGAGCAATGGTGGAAAACGCACAAGATGACTTTGATTTGGAATTACTTAAATCAGGATTGAACCCCGAAGACCTTTTTGCTGATTTCCAACATCTTCAAAATGCCAGGAATTCTTTCAACAGAGAAATTGACATTCTTTGCGGCTCATTTCTGCAATACAATATTTACAACGAGGCAGATAATTCTCTTGTCGGATCAACAGATACAACCTTTTTCATTCATGAAAATCTGACAAATGCTATGGAATACTGTTATTATGTAACTGCGGAATATGCTGAAGGAGAATCGGCGAATTCTGATACGGCATGTGCAATTCCGGAAGCATTTACTCCCCTCCCAATAACAAACCTGTCTGCAACACCATTAGATGAAGAAGTTGCTTTGTCATGGACAGACCCCGGTACATCTACTTATATCTTTTTTACCAGTTTTGAGGGAATGGATGGCGGATTTTCAGCTACGGGTGATTTTCAGAGAGGGGTTCCCACATCAGGGCCAGGTTCAGCTGCCAGTGGAACCGAATGCTTCGGCACAAATCTTTCTGATGCATATTCTAACAGTTCTTTTTCTACACTCACTTCACCTCCATTTTCACTTGCCGGACTGACAAACCCCATGATGCAAATTACTCATTGGTATAATATAGAAAACTATTATGACGGCGGTAATGTTAAAATTTCAGCCGATAACGGTTCAACTTGGAATATATTGACACCGACAGATGACTATCCGGAAGATGCAGTATATTCAGGGAATGCAGGTATTCCTGACGAACCCGCTTTTTCTGGTAGCGATGGAAATTTTTGGCACAATGTTCAGTTTGACCTGAGCGCATATGATTCTATGACGGTCATGTTCCGGTTTGACTTTGGCAGTGATGGGTCTGTGACCTACGATGGATGGTTTATAGACGATTTTGCAATATTTGAAAATTTAACAACTGGCCGGACAAATGATGGAGATTTAACCCATTATTCAGTGTTTCAAGATGGCGTATTAATTCAGGATTCACTTCAGACGACGGGTATGATTATTAGTGGACTGACTAATGCTCAATCTTACATATTTGGTGTTACAGCAAGTTATTATCCTAATTATATGAGCGATACAGTTGAAGTTTCTGTGACTCCTACATGGCTCTATGGAGACATTACAGGAGTGATTACCGATCCGAATGGTAATACACTAGATAGTGCCATTGTTTTTACCGGGAGTGTGAGAGATACGACGGGAACCGATGGATTGTATTTGTTAATGAACCTTGAACCGGGTGTTCATACCCTTAAAGTCACTCGAGACGGTTTCGATTGGGCTGAAGCAGATGTCCCAGTAGTTGCCCAGGAAGCAGCTGTGGCTCAGGATTTTGGGCTAATTCCAGTTGTGGGTGTGCCTTGGGGTTTAGATGCCCAGGGAGGAAATGTGTCCGTCAACTTAAACTGGCGGACTCCTGGTGGACAGGCACCCTATGATATTGCTTATTACGATGATGTACTAGAAGCACAAATCGGTTGTGGAGGAAGTTGTGATTTTGGTGTTCGATTTACACCTTTGGGCTATCCTTCATCTCTCACTGAGTTACTGGTGAGCGTCCAGGGAGACGCAGGAGCATTCGATGCCAATATCGTCGCTTATCTGGATCCCAATGGTGATGCTGTTGGTCCGGAAGGGTTAACGCCGATCCCACTAGCGACTGGTGTAGATCTTTCTGCAGTCGATGCTGGATTCACGCAATACATCATTGATGTAACAGATGCGAATGTGGAAATTTCTAGTGGGGATGTTTATATCATGATTAATGAAAATTCGTCTGGTTTTATGGGTATCGCAAATGATGTTGAACCCCAGAGTTCTGAGTATTATGACCGGAACTGGGTCGGATTGGGTGATGGTTCCTATTCGACTATTTATGATGCCGTCTACGGTGACCCTAGCTTGACAGGGGATTTTGGAATCCAAGCCTCCTTCTTTGGGGTTATGGGTCGTTCAACTCTTAATGATAATAATGAAGATGTTTCAGGTGCGTTGAATCCAACCAACCGGGCGCAGATAGGGGCATTATCTAATTTTTCGAATATTCCATCCGTTTACAAAGAACAAACATTTAACAGCAATGTACTCCCGTATTTAAACGTAACTGGTATTTCAAACCATTCAAATAATACCAGAACAGAAAATTTAACGGGTTACAACGTATATCAAATATTATCAGATGGTGATTCAATCGTCTCTAGTATCATGGGGAGTGATACTGTAGCACTCATTAGTGTACCCGATAATTACCTGGACTACTGCTATTCTGTTACTGCCCTGTGGGACCACAGTGTTTACGGTAGTTTAGAATCAAAAAAATCTACAATGACTTGCGCAACACCTTTCCTATCCGGAGATGTTGATTTTAATGATATGGTCGATATTTCTGATTTATTGGGTGTTGTTGATTTTGTTTTAGAAGTCGACTTGCCATCTGAAGCAGAGTTTAGAAATTCAGATATGAATAATGATGGGCAATTAAATATTGCCGATATTGTGATGATTGTTGATGTGATTGTAACGAACGCTCCTTTGACTCGAACAATCACTGGCAGTGATGAATCTGTACTGGCAGACTTATTAGGTGGCGAGAATGAACTGCTCATCAGCCTGGAATATGATGGACTCACTCGTGGTGTTCAGTTTACTTTAATCGGAGATAGATCGGTGAAGTTGGGTATACCTGAGTTAAGTGTAAGAGATAATGGAATGATGGTTATATCAAACCAATCAGAAGATGGCACCTTAACCGGTGTTGTATTTAATAGCAGTGGTGGAGCATTAACTCGATCAGAAAATGTGTTGGTAACAATCCCCTACACATTCGTTGGCACCGGGAAAGAGAATGCCTTCGTAGAATTGGATAAGATCGATGTATCAGGTATTAGAGGCAGGACATTGCCTGTGACGTTGAGAGAGAAGCGAGTGGAATTAGCAGTTGTTCCGAGTGTATTTGCTTTGCATCAGAACTACCCAAACCCATTTAATCCTGTGACGGAGATCCAGTTTGATGTTCCTGTAGCCAGTGAAGTGACCTTATTGATATATAATATTATGGGTCAGGAGGTGGTAACGTTGACGAGTGAGAAATTGCAGGCAGGCTTTCACAGTGTACGTTGGGATGGAACCAATCGAATGGGAGAGCCGGTGAGTACGGGATTATATTTTTACCGTTTATCATCCCCATCATTTACATCCACGAAGAAAATGATCCTTGTGAAATAATATTCAGATAAAAACTGATTCAACTTAAGCGGCTCCGTGATGGAGCCGCTTTCATTTGGAACCAATACTTAACTTTTGCATTTAAGCTCATCATAAGATTTAAACACAATAATTAGGAGATCACATTTTGAAACAGATATTAATCATTTTTACTATTTTAAATTCTTTTACATGGGCACAAAATCCCATTGTATCTCAATTTAGTAATACATTTGCGGATGTCGCTGAGGAAGTCAATCCTTCTATAGTTACTATTTTAGCCAACAAAACAGTAAAACGGGACCGCCATCACGATAATAATCCTTTTGGAGACATTTTTCCTGAAGAGTTTTTTAACCAGAATTATAAGATGCGTGCATTGGGGTCAGGAGTCATTGTTGATAGAGAAAATGGCTATATTTTGACCAATAACCATGTGGTAGAAAATATGGATGAAATTACCGTTAAATTGATTGATAAAAGAAAATATGAAGCTGAAATTGTCGGTACAGATCCGAAGTCAGACTTGGCCGTAATCAAAATCAAAACCAATGATTTAGCTGCTATTAAATTGGGTGATTCGGATCAATTAAGAGTGGGTGAATGGGTTCTGGCTATTGGAAGTCCCTTTAATGAAAATTTGAGTCATACGGTTACGGCAGGAATCGTCAGTGCATTGGGAAGAAGTCATATTATTTCTGGTGACAATTATGAAGATTTTATCCAAACAGATTCTGCAATCAACCCTGGAAATAGCGGTGGGGCACTGGTTAATATGAGCGGAGAATTAATTGGAATTAACACAGCTATCGCCACAGGAGGTGTCGAAAGGGCTAATCGGGGTGTAGGATTTGCAATCCCTGTTAATATGGCCAAGAAAGTGATGAATGATCTTATTAGTGAAGGTCGTGTAATTCGTGCCTGGTTGGGTGTTTACATTCAGGATTTGGATGATGCAACTTCACGAGCTCTTGGTTTGGATACAAGGGATGGTGCTTTAATCGGTGACGTGGTAAAAAACAGCCCGGCTGAAAAAGCCGGAATTGAAATCGGAGACATAATAACAACTTTTAATAATAAGAGCATTTTTAGTTCATCTAACCTACGAAATGTTGTTTCTAGTTCAACGCCAGGCAAACGATACACAGTGGAGTTGATTAGAGATGGGAAAAAGAAAAAATATTATATTACGTTAGATGAGTTGCCCTCAAACCCAAATGTACTAGCCAGTACTGAAAATGAATATCAATCAGATTTAGGCTTTCGAATTGAAGATATTGACAGGCAGGTACTTAGAGAATATCATCTTAACCAAGATGTAGAAGGGGTAGTCGTAACAGAAATTGATCGAGCAAGTAAAGCTTTTTCATCAGGATTACGATCTGGAGATGTGATTACACGAGTCGGAAGAAAAAGTGTAAATGATGCAAAATCATTTTATGAATTATTGGATCAGGAAGCCAGAGGAAACACTGTTTTATTCCTCGTAAAAAGAGGGGATGTGTCCCGGTTTTTAACTTTAGAGATGTAAAAGATTTCGTCACTATGCAGGCACTGTACGATATGCTTCCCAGTTTGTCGTAAATGTATTTGTTTTAATAGATATGAAAACTCGACAAACAGGGACAAGGATGTTTGTCGTACATCTCTAAATAAAGCTGAATAGTTACGAGGTTTTGCCATACGATTAAAAAGGGCAATGGGTTCGTTGCCCTTTTTAATCGACAACCCCCCTCCATTCATCCCTTATTGAAATAAGCTTAATTGGCTTATAAATATTTTGGGAAATAAAATATGATACGAATCGCTGTTCAATTCATGGATTGCTCATTAATTGATATTGTCTGTTTGAAATCATACAAAGATTCTTATAATTTCTGACCAATGGTAAACGAAGACAAACCATGTTGCGAATGGAAAAGCTCTCTCCACTAATTAAAAAAATTGTTTCAAACAATTTAACCCAAAGGGAAATATTATATCTTGTACATATTTGTAAATCTTTAACCAAATCTTATTTGAAAACTCAGCGTTTTTACAATAAGCTATATATGCAGACAAATCATCCAGATGAGATATCAGATATAGCGATTGACGTCATAGCTCCCCTGTTTTCCCGGGATAATGACGGTTGTTTTTATGAACTGAAAAGATATTTCTACCCTTTACTTCAAGACATTGAGTCTAATGACAATCTGGCTTTAATCCATTTGCGGCGCATAGTAGTGTCGAAGGCAAAACAAGAGCTTATTAACGTTTTTAAACAACATGACCCAGCAGGATGGCGTATTTATAGAAATCTACAATTAGTGCCAAAGCATAATAACCAGATCGGAATTTTCAGAGATTTTGGAAGAATATATTATTACTATAAAACTGCACCTGTAATAAGTAGCCCTCCAATGGAGCTGCGTCCTGAATTGGAAGAAATTTCTTTTGAAGATCTAAAACAAAGGGTTATTGAATTCCTGAAACTGACCAATAAAACGCCGGAAGTTGTTGAGTTGGTTCTGAAAAGTCTGCAGGAGAATGATGAATATTGTCTTTTCGTCTCACGAGAGAAACTTTTTATTGCATTAAAAGCAGTATGGGGACTCCAGATGGTTCAGCTAAAGGAAAACCAATTTGAGACGAATCGATATGTGTATCCATACCGGCCATTACCTGATAATCATAATGGTATGATGAAGAAGATTTCTTTACACATTCAAAATGTTATTGATAAAACATATGTCCGTAAGCAAAAAATGACTTCTAAAAATGCGGTTCAATATATGAATGTTCTAAATGCGTATTTCAACGATTTACTTTCCAGCGGTTCACCGCAAAAAATCCCCCAATACATGAACCATCGTTCTGAAAACGATATGTTTCAGGATAATTGGAATCTTCATAAAAACAGATTGGAGTATATGATCAAATTGGGTAAAAAACATCTTCGTGGTTTATTGGAAAAATAATATTTACGAATTATATAAAAAATGTACCTATAGTTATTATGGGTATAAAAAATGATGAAATGTCTTACTGAAATTGAATTAGAACTGCTGGTTCTGAAAAAAAAGCTTGGGAAGAAAGAAGTTAACCCAAGGTTCAAAGAACATGTACAGAATTGTGCCTACTGCAGCATGCGGACAGACCGGTTGGAAATATTCTATGGGGAATTTAAGAAATCCTCCTCAGAACCGGTCTCACCATTAGAATATAAGTTTATTCAGGATATCACGCGGAATTTAAGCAGTTGGATACACGTTGCTTGTCCCTTGCCTTTTCAAGATATACATCAGTCAAAAGATAGACTTCCAGCTGTACTAGCAGCAGCTTCGACCGATGTGGCTCGATTAAAACCTTTTCATAATCTTGGAGTATTGACAACTGAGGATGGAGAAATACTCGTAAGATTGATCAGAACTGAAAAAAACAGTCATATTACCTTGCATCTTATTTCCGATCATCCACAGAATTACAAAAATGTACTGGTTACAATTCCAAACGTGGATAAAGAGTATATTAGCGATAATATGGGTAAAGTTCATCTGGGGAATTTATCTCTGCCGAAAGCAACGGATTTGCT
This sequence comes from uncultured bacterium, assembly GCA_964466265.1. GTDB lineage: Bacteria > Fidelibacterota > Marinisomatia > Marinisomatales > TCS55 > JADFRD01. The sequence continues at coordinate 33,249 of CAYXMX010000003.1, forward strand.
GGTCAAGGTTCAGACCCCCTTCGCTTCGTTCGACTTAACACCCATTGATATTTGGGGTGCGGAAGAGGTAGCACAAACCGAGATCGTCTTGACCAATGAAAGAAATGATTCAATCAAAGTTGAATTTATCCCTTCTGACTTGAACTTTACGTTAAAGGTTCACCTTTTGAAAATCCCAAGCGCAGAAAATAATCATTTCAGGATAATGGTAACCCGGGGTAAACAGGATCCGAAAATGATCAAGATTAAAAAGGGGCTGGCTGTTTTTCAGGGGCTGAAAAAGAATAGTGAATTAAGCATTAAAGTTTTTGATTAGTTGGCTGTTAATTTTTCTGATGAGTGAATTATAAGTATTATAATGCAAATCCCTAATCAAAAATCCCTGGTAGCCATTGAAGAACATTTCCGTGAGTTGCTGCATAATCTGGTAGTTTTTCAAAGTGATCGGCTAAAAGTAGCCTTACTTACCAACTTCTTCGATCGGTTGAGCCTGAGGGTGGAACCTATTTTGTATCAATCCTACTATCAGGAACTCTTGCCATATTTACTTGAGCTAGTCACAGAAGAAGCTCTTCTTTTCCGTCCCATAGATCAATTACTAAAATTGGAGGAGGTTCTGCTGTTTTCCAAGGAACTTTGCCCGGATGAGTCAGAATCGGCAGATTTCAATCAGGTATATCAAATAGTCAAAAAGGCCACCGCAAAAACCTATTTTTACCTTGGTGAGTGGAGTAAAGGGTTGAGTACATTTTGGCAAGAATACGATTCTGACTTGTATGAAGGTATCTTGAATGGTCTTGACAGTGTTGACACCGGTTCAAATAGGGGTAAGTTTGACAAATTTGTATCGATAGTTGATAGAACAGATGGAATCCCTCTTGAAGTGGGTGCAGAACTCCATGAGATTAATCAGAACTGGGAACAGACAGTGGGTAGCCCCCGGGAAGATTGCATCTGGACACTTCTGACAGAACAGCAGCCGGATAGTGGAATTTTCCACAATGAAATTTCCTTAGGAACCATAAGTTTGTTGTGTCTAAAGCTAACCATGCGCCCTAGTGACACGGATAAAGATCTTCTACTTTTCAACAATAGAGTTATGTCATATAATGATTTAATTCACCAGCAGTCCCAGGATGCTCTTACAGCCGGAAGGAATATCTTTTTCCATGGTGCAACCAAGTCTAATCCATTATATAAAATGGTGTTTTCCTTTCATGATAAGGCTTCCTTTTATACCGGCGATTCGTTGGGGGTGGCCATGGGACTGCTCAGTGTGGCAAGTATGAGTTTCTTGCATACCAAAAAGTTTCGTTATCAATTAAGGCAGGAGGTTGTTGTGACTGGACCAATAGACATGATTGGTACCGTGCGGCCCATTTCAGATAAAGCGCTGAAAACGAAGCTTGAAACAGTCTTTTTTTCCCCTTTTAAGAGTATAGTTGTACCGGAGAAGAATCGTGACAGAGCGACAATGATCCTTCAAAAACTGAATAAAAAATATGGAAATCGTAATCTCAATGTTATTTCTGTGGATACCCTTACAGTCTGTATGAATGAGTCTGCAGTTGTGCTAAAAGAAAGAATTTCATTGAGAGTTAAGATAACCAAAAAAATAAAACGAACAATGACAGTTGGAATTGCAGTAATTATATTATGGATATTAGTCGGTGTGAATTTCTTGACCGAACGGGATTTGAATCCATCCAGACTGGAAGAAAACGGTAAAATAATCACGGTATATAATCAATCGGGAAAAGAGTTGTGGAAATATGATTTTGGGGTAGAATTACATCCGGATTTATATGACCTGAAACTTAGAAATTCACGTATTTTAAACCCCTTACATATTGTGAGCGATCTTGATAATGATGGGAAAAATGAGATCGTGATAGGAACAGGCAATTCACAAGATAAGAACATCGATGGATCGATTTATTATTTTGAGTCTGATGGTTCCTTAAAATGGCGGTTCCACAATCATTCTAAAATGACATTTGGCGATGAAGTTATGGATGATTATTATAAAACGTCATTTGTCCTTCATCACGATTTCAACGGAGACGGTAAGGAGGAAATCGTATCTGTTTTCACCAATTGTCCTTGGTATCCCTGTCGTCTTGTGATGATGGATTTGCAAGGTAATATCTTAGAGGAATATTGGAATGCGGGGTATATAACGTGGGTAATCTTTATAGATGTTGATGATGATGGAACAGATGAGATTGTTTTCGGCGGAACGAATAATGACTATGATCAGGCTGTATTGGGTGTGTTGGAATACGGTAGCATCGGCGGACATTCCCCACAGGATGACCACAACTATATACCGAGGGGTGTTCCACCGGGAACCCAGCGGTACTACATCAGGTTCCCGCAATTGCATCCGACTATCTATTCATTATCGGAAAATACTCGTATGTTAGTAACTCATATCAATGATTTGGGAAAAAAGCAACTTGATGTAAGAGTCAGTGATGGACTTTCGAGATCTGGAAGTATTTTCTACACTATAAATTACAATATAATTGTACAAAAGGTGGGTCTTTCTGATGGTTTTCTACATAGCTATTTCCAAAAAAACGGAAGGAATCTTTACGAAGACTTTTCTACTGAGTTTATCACTGAGTATTTATCCAAACTGGAATACTGGGATGGGGAAGAATGGGGCACGGAACCGGCAGAGAACAAGTATTGGAAAAAGAAGCCGGTGAAATGATCGACAGGCAAAGACATTTATTTTTACTTTTATTCTAAAAAACACAAATCCTGACGTCACCCACCCGGCCCAAATAGAATGAATAAAAGGGAAGGAGCAGATGCGTTTTTAACACAAATTTAAAAAATGTGGCGATTCTCTTAAGCGTATAAATAACCGGATATTAATGACCTCTTGGAGTCTGTAAACGCAAAGAGATTATTGCTTCACTCTCACTTTCATATCAAATAAAATTATTTATTTTTCTGAAATGGTCATAAATGCTGCTAATAAAAGGTATATTAGTTCAATAATGTGAAGCATC
>CAYXMX010000003.1:36371-50816 GCA_964466265.1 uncultured bacterium
TCGGATCAGAAATTTATTATTCCTATTAATATGAATAGCGGAGAAAATATATTTTCGTTCGAGGGTAATGTCAAGTATGATCAGGAACAACTAACCTTGACGGATATTTCCTCACCAAATGGTGACTCTTTGAGTGATTCGCTCATACCTGGAGAATTGCATTTTGCCGGAGCTTCAGCAACGGCACATACTGGTGATGGAAGTTTTGCAATTCTCCATTTTACTGCAAATGCCAATTTCAGCGGACAGACAACAATAACCATAGAAGAGTTGCGGCTCAATGAAAACCCGGTTATTGATTTAGCAGCAACAGCTGCCATAACCCTTGGAATAGGAAACGAAACAGGTAGGCCGGAATCATTTTCCCTTCACCAAAATTATCCCAATCCCTTCAACCCTGTTACAACGTTACGCTATGATTTACCGGAAAATGGTTACGTTCAGTTAACAATTTATGACATTCTTGGTCGTGAGATAAGACAACTGGTAAATAATATTCAAGATGCCGGTTACAAATCCATTATTTGGGATGGAAAAAATGATACAGGACAGACCCTCGGGGCCGGTGTGTATCTTTACAAAATTCAAGCGAATGATTTTATTCAGACAAAGAAAATGGTTTTGATAAAATAAAATGCAGATGAAATAATTAATCAACAAGGAGATAGTAAATGAGTAAAACACGATCAATAACAATCTATTTATTAATAACAATGATAGCTAGTATCGGGATTGCCCAAGAGAAAACGGACGTAGATTATGATTATTTAATGGCGCAAGCTGAAATGGATTCTAAAGCGGATCTGACTGTCAATTCTATGGGTTGGGGTGTGGGTGCATTTTTAGCTTCAATTGTTGCCAGCCCACTATTAGGCGGAGGATTAACGGTGATATTGGCTGGCAATGTCAGTGGTATAACAGTCCCTGATTCAAGAAGACAGATGATCATGGAAAAATATCCGAATTCACCTATCCCATTTAATTATTACGAAGATAAATATATCACTAATTATACCCAAATGAAAAAGAAGGGTCAGAGAAGTGCAGCCTGGAAAGGTGTTGGCGCAGGTTTTCTTGTGAACTTGGTATTGGTGATGAATGCTCTTAGCGATATGTAATAGTCATTTAAGTGAGAACTTTTCTAATAATCTTGAGAGCAATCGTGATTCCATGGTGGATTTATAGAGTGATCAATAAAAATTCTCATTCAAATATACCAAAAAGTGAATAGGTTCAAATCATCATCGCCTGATTAATATAAAAAATACAAGCTCTAAAAAACCAAAGCGAGCAAACGGGAGAATATTTAAAGACGAAAAAGGATAATATTCAAAAAACCTTTCAAAGGTTTTTAATCCTTTGAAAGGTTGGTTAATCACTGAAAAACCCTGAATTCATCCCTCAAAGGTATCACTTCAAATATATCAGAAATATTTCGGGGAGTATAATCTGATACAAACCGCAGTTCATCTCCCAATATCCAAATATTTTTATCCTGTCCACCGGCCATTTCAAGGAGTTCTTTCGTTCCGGATTTATTAATGAAGAAATGTTTGCTGATTAAATCTGACCCAACAATGACGTGTGTTGATATTTTTAGTTGTTTTTGGTAATTAAAATCCGGTAGAACGGATGCATCAATTCCTGTTTCTTTGAGATGTTTTGCTAATTCTTTTCCTTCAAATTCTGGTGCTGATTCCAAACAATAGACCCTATTTACTTTCTCTTTATTATGAATGATCAATTTTCTGATATAACTGGAATGAGAAATCGTAATAATCGTAGTGTCGTTCGGTAGAGATTTTCCAGCATATTCTATATTCTTATTAAGAATACTTTCCAAAGATTTCAATACTTCACGCAATGTCAGGTGAATATCTTCAAGATTATCCTTCTGACGGATACTGATCCAAAGATTTATAAAGAGACCCATGGCACTAAATTGGTCTTTCAACTTTTTGCAATAGTATTTGATTGATGCAGCACTATCCTTAAGCAGTAATAATTTTATAGCATCAATAAATATTAAAGTGGATCCGCGTTGACGGTCATACAGTAATTCATTCAGTGAATACATACTGGAAACTAATAAGGTGTGCAGTTATAGAAAAGATTGGAAATCACTATTAAATAAGTAGTAGAAATACTCACACCTAATTAAAATAAAATTCTTGTATTAAAACTATAACCTCTATCGAAATCGACCATGATTCGATAATCATGATTGATTGTATCCAATAGTGATTCGGAGTAATTTCCGCACCCAAATTTTAAACACAAAAATGATTAAAAAAGTAAATCCAAAAGTTGAGTTTGTAAAACTTGAACATGAAATCCTGGATTTCTGGGAGAAAAACCAGATTTTTCAAAAGCGTGTTCAGGCAAATCAGGGAAAACCAAAGTGGTCTTTTATTGACGGCCCCATTACAGCAAATAACCCCATGGGAGTTCACCATGCCTGGGGAAGAACCCTAAAAGATATTCATAACAGATATAAAGCGATGACCGGCCATGAGCTTCGATACCAAAATGGCTTTGATTGCCAGGGACTTTGGGTGGAAGTAGAAGTTGAAAAAGAATTAGGGTTTAAATCCAAGAGAGATGTGGAAGAATACGGTATAGAAAAATTCGTGAATTTATGTAGAGCGAGGGTGGAAAAATATTCAGGGATTCAAACCAAACAATCTATTCGTCTGGGTTATTGGATGGACTGGGAGAACTCATACTTTACCATGTCCGATGAAAACAATTATACTATCTGGGCTTTTTTGAAAAAGCTATATAATGAAGGGAAAGTTTACCGAGGAAATGATGTTGTTCCATGGAGCGGTCGATCTGGAACCTCCTATTCTCAGATGGAAATTGTAGAAGGGAGAAAATTAGTAGCCCATAAATCGGTATTTGTTCGTTTCCCAATTAAAGGTAGGAATCAAGAGTACTTACTGGTATGGACCACTACGCCTTGGACTCTTTCTTCCAATATAGTCGTCGGAGTAAATGTGGATCTCGACTATGTTAAATTAAAATCAAATGACGGATCCATTTATTATTTCGCCAAAGAAAATCTGGAATACCAAAGATTGGAAAGGCAGTTTAAAGAGAAAAAACAGTGGGTAAAGGGAGTTCCAAAATTAAAAACGATTGCTCAGATTTTTAAAGAACGTGGAGGTTATGAGGAAATAGGGATTATTAAAGGATCTGAATTAGTCGGTTGGGAATATGAAGGACCATTTGATGATTTCGAGGCACAAAATGAATCGGGTGGATTCCCTTTTGTGAATGAAGATCTAAAAGCAAAGGGAGCAACAGCGGTAAATCAGCATCGAGTGGTAAATCCAGGAAAAGATAGTATAGGAAATGATATTGTTGTTGGTGGAGAAGGAACTGGGATTGTTCACATGGCTCCCGGATGTGGAGATATTGACCATAAAGTTGGGAAAAAGCTTGGACTAGTAAATCTGGCTCCTTTGGACGGAGAATCAAAGTTTATTTCAAAATTTGGGTGGTTGGAAGGTAAAACAGCCACAAATCCAAAAACGACAGAAGCAATTATTGACGATTTAAAAGAAAGAGGATTTTTATTATACGTAGAAGACTATCCACATATTTATCCCCATTGCTGGAGATCCGGAGATGAACTTGTATTTAGGTTAGTGGATGAATGGTATATCAATATGGATTGGCGAAATAAAATTAAAAAAGTAGTCAACGAGATTAATTGGATTCCGGAATGGGGACAGGATCGAGAGCATGAGTGGTTAGATAATATGGGCGATTGGATGATTTCTAAAAAACGTTTTTGGGGATTGGCTTTACCCATTTGGACATTTGAAGATGGTTCCTTTTATGTAGTGGGTTCGAGAGAAGAACTGAAAAAGCTAGCTGTTGAAGGTTGGGATGAATTTGATGGTCACTCTCCCCATCGTCCTTGGATTGATAAAGTGAAGATTAAGCATCCTGACACTGGACTGATAGGTCAACGTATTAAAGATGTCGGAAATCCATGGTTAGATGCTGGTATCGTTCCCTTTTCTACCTTGAGTTATACAACAGATAAAAATTACTGGAAAGAATGGTTCCCAGGTGATTTTGTGACGGAATGTTTTCCGGGGCAATTCAGGAACTGGTTTTATTCGCTATTGGCGATGTCTGCCTGTCTGGAAGAAAAAGCACCTTTTAAGACGCTATTGGGTCATGCATTAGTGAAGGATGAGACGGGTCGTGAAATGCATAAATCCTGGGGAAATGCAATCTGGTTTGATGATGCAGCAGAGAAAATGGGTGTAGATGTGATGCGTTGGATGTATGCATCACAGAATGTTGAACATAATTTATTATTTGGATACGGCCGAGCGGATGAGGTCAGAAAAAAATTAATTCAGTTGTGGAATTCATATTCATTTTATGCAACCTACGCAGCTGTGGATGGTTTTTCGCCTGAAAATTCGTCTTTCGATGAGACAGATATGACTATTTTAGATCAGTGGATTATTTCTAAAATGTACTTGATGATTGGTGATTCAAAAGAGGCTTTTGAATCTTTTCGCGTAGACAGATTCATGAAAACTTTTGAAAAATTTCTTGATGATTTATCCAACTGGTACATACGAAGGAATAGACGACGATTTTGGAAAACAGAAGATGATGCTGACAAAATAGCTGCTTATCACACGCTTTTTGAAACACTATATACAACAATAAGAGTTTTAGCTCCCATTTTGCCATTTGTCACAGAAAATATTTATCAAAACTTAGTGAGGAATTCTGTAAAAGATACTCCGGAAAGTATTCATTTATGTGATTACCCGAACATGGATGAGGCTAAAATAGATCACAAATTAATTAAGCAAGTAGATGCTCTGAGGAAAGTTGTTGAATTAGGTCGATCTGCCAGGAATAAGGCGAACCTGAAAATTCGCCAACCTTTGGCTACACTTTATTACGCAGTGGATCATGATGAAATTGCAAAATTTATTGAGGAAAATTCTAAAGTAATATTGGATGAATTAAATGTGAAAGAGTTGAGAAGATCATTGTCTTCATCTGACTTGGTGCAATTTACCGTTAAACCAAATCTTCCATATCTAGGTCAGGAATATGGAAAAGAATTGAATTCAATTCGTCAGGCCATCAACGACATGGATACCACCGTGTTGCTGGCTGAATTGGACTCAAAGAAAAAAGTTATCTTAAAAACCGACGCTAGGGATTTTTCGTTAAATAGAGATGCCTTTATTATTGGATTGGATTCAGTAGACGGATTTACATCGGAAATGGATGGTGGGATTGCCGTTGGGTTAACGATTAAATTGAATGAGAAACTTAGGCAGGAAGGCTTGGTGAGAGATTTAATTCGTCACGTGCAAATTATGCGAAAAAATGCTAATTTTGCGGTAGAAGATCGTATTATCATTCACGGATTGAAAGATGGTCCGGCGGGTGATGCAATTAAAGAGTTTGAAACATTCTTTTGTAACGAAACATTAGCAGTTAAGTTAACAAAATCAAACGAAAAGGGAGAATACATATCGACCGTAAAACTTCAGGGACAAGAATTGGAAATAAGTATAGAAAGAAAGACTTTTTAGAAAGGAATAGCCATGGCTAAAAAATATTCAAAAACCAAATTAAATAAATTTCGAAAAGCGATTTTATCAAGAATGGATAATGTCACTCGAGATATGGATGAACTTAAAGATGGGTTAATGGATAAGGGAAATCCAAAAGCAGGACTTTCCCAAGATTCTGTTTATAGCGTTCATATGGCTGATGCTGGCTCTGATTCCTTTGAAAAAGAAAAAAATTATATGCTCATGAGTCGTGAAAGTGATTATTATAATAACTTATCATTGGCATTAGAACGAATTGATAAAGAAGAATTTGGAGTTTGCAAAATTTGCGGTGATTTAATCAATGAGGAACGGATGCTCGAAGTTCCCAACGCAACAAAATGTGTGGATTGCAAAACAAAAGAAAAACTTAACTTAACATGAAGATATTACAGGTGAGCGTTATTGTCGTGATCCTGGACCAAATTTCTAAAGCATTGACGCGCTCATACCTTTCCCTCTACGATTCAATCCCTGTTATACCCAACTTCTTTCATCTAACATATGTGACGAATGAAGGAATGGCCTTCGGATTGAACTTCCCGGGAGGCATATATGTTTTTACTTTATTTTCGATCCTACTGACCGGATTCCTGTTTTGGTATCTTTGGAAAGAAAAAAATAGTTATTTTGCTTTGAGACTATCAATTTCCATGATCTTGGGAGGAGCCATTGGAAATTTAATCGATAGAATATTCTTTGGAAAAGTAGTGGACTTTTTAGACTTTATGATTGGTAATTATCATTGGTATATTTTTAATTTAGCTGACTCTTCTGTGACCGTGGGAATGACCATTTTTCTGTACTATTCTTTTATTATTGAACCTAAACTCCAGACAAAACCAATTTCTTGAATTCAACCCGAATTGTTTTTTCTGACAATACTCCCCAGCGACTGGATCATTATTTAGTCAGAAAATATTCTGATTTCTCTCGAACAAAAATTCAAAGATTGATCAAAAATCATTCTGTCAAAGTTAATGATACATCCGTAAAAACCGGTTATCAACTTCAAATGGGAGATGTTATTATGATTGAAGAATTCGAAGATCAGAACAGGTTGCAAAACATCATCCCTGAACCAATCCCATTAGAGATTATTCATGAGGATGAGTCAATCCTTGTAATTAATAAACCTCCGGGAATGGTAGTTCACCCTGGAACCGGCAATTTAACCGGGACGTTGGTGAACGGTCTCATCTATTACTATAATGAATTGTCTTCAGTTAATGGTCCTTTAAGACCTGGAATTGTTCACAGATTGGATCAGGAAACGTCTGGTGTCATTATTACGGCAAAAAATAACAAAGCTCATCGGATGATCGCGAATCAATTCAAAGAAAGATTGATAATAAAAAAATACATGGGTATTACCTGGGGAGAATGGAAGGAGAGTAGAGGAAGTATTGAGGCCTCACTTAAACGAAACCGGAAAGATCCTACATCTTACTTGGTAGATGACAGCGGTAGAACGGCTATAACTCATTTTAAAATTATTAAATCGTTTCGATATATGAGTTTTGTTGAATTCTTACCAAAAACAGGACGGACTCATCAAATCAGGGTCCATTGTTGTTACGTACATCATCCCATAGTTTATGATCGTAAATACAATGGTGGGTTAAACCGTATTAAGGGATTTATTCCTGAAGTTCAAAAAGATCTTCGAACTGTAATTAAAAGAATAGGACGGCATGCATTACATGCGAATGAAATTACTTTTATACACCCCGATACAGGAAATAATGTTACATTTGAAGCGCCAATTCCGGCTGATATGCAAATGGTGATAAGTCATTTATACAAGCATTATGATTGATCCTCAAGTATATATGAGGGATTTTGTTGATTTTGTCCAAAAGGAAAAAGGATATTCCAGACATACTATTTTATCTTATACTCATGATCTCCGACGTTTTCAATTATTTATGGAAACCTATACCGGGAATCCAAATTGGTCATATCAGTCCATCGATAAACAGACTATTAGACATTTTTTAGGAAAAGAATTTGAAGAGGGACTTAGCAGCAAAACAGTGGCAAGAAGATTGGCCACCTTAAAGTCATTATTTAAATATTTATTATACAATCAAATCATTGAATCGAATCCAGCTGCAGAAGTGAGAACGCCTAAAACACCAAGAAATTTACCAGCTTTTATTAGTGAAAAATTGATCAATGAATTGATGACCAGTCCGGATTCTGGCAAGACAATCGGCATTAGGGACAGAGCCCTGCTTGAACTTTTTTATAGTACCGGAATGAGATTAAATGAACTGGTTCAGTTGAATATGGGGGATTTCCAGCTGGACCAATACTTGGTCAGGGTGTTGGGAAAAGGTCAGAAAGAAAGATTGATTCCTTTTGGTAAACGTGCCAAAATTTCCTTAGAAAATTATTGGAAAAATCGGGGAATGCATCCTCGAGTTGCAAAAAGATCAGAACCGTGTTTTGTTAATGCAAGAGGTAATCGAATTTCTGTAAGGACCGTTCAAAGAAGGGTGAAAAAATATATTCAATCAGTCGCGGAAGGTGCTTCATTAGGCCCCCATATACTACGTCATTCATTTGCCACTCATATGCTTGAACGAGGTGCGGATATAAGGGCACTGAAGGATTTGTTAGGACATTCCAGTCTATCCTCGACGCAAATCTATACCCATATTCAACCTGAAAAAATGAAAGAGATTTATAAACAAGCCCATCCCCATGGTGATTAATAGGAGATATTATGATTACGACCACTGATATACTTGGATTAAATAAAATAGGGTTTAAAGAAAACATCGAAATTTACAGAAATCTAACTGTAGAAGAGATTATTGAAGACGTTATTTTGCAAAAAGAAGGCAAAATGGGAATGAATGGTTCAATAATGGTTGATACGGGGAAGTATACAGGCCGATCTCCGAAAGATAAGTACTTTGTTGAGGAAGAATCATCAAAAGATAATCTATGGTGGGGACCTGTAAATGTTAAGATAGACGAACCCATTTTTGATGAATTATTTACTAAAGTGATTGATTATTACAATGGATCAACTCAATCTAAAACGTATATATTCGATGGTTTTGCCGGCGCGGATCCTAGGCACAGAATTAATGTACGTATGATTGCAAAGAAGGCATGGCAGGCGCACTTTTCTCATAATATGTTTATTCGTCCGGAAGAGAATGATTTATCGGGTTTTCAACCTGATTTTACCATTATTAATGCTTCAGATGTTCATAATATAAAATTTAAAGAATATGGCATGAATTCCAAGACATTCATTATTTTTCATCTTGGAAAGCGGATTGCCATTATCGGAGGCACAGAATATGGCGGTGAGATGAAAAAAGGTATTTTTTCAGTGATGAATTATTATTTACCACTGAAAGGTGTTCTTGCAATGCATTGTTCTGCAAATGTGGATAACATGGAAGAAAATCCGGCTATATTTTTTGGTTTGAGTGGTACAGGCAAAACGACATTAAGTACAGACCCAGATCGGCCCCTAATTGGCGATGATGAACATGGCTGGAGCGATGATGGTATCTTCAATTTTGAAGGAGGGTGCTATGCAAAAGTCATTGATTTAAATCCCGACCATGAACCCGGTATTTATCATGCTATTCGTCATGGTGCTTTGCTGGAAAATGTTGTTTATGATAAGAAAACAAGAAAGGTAGATTTTTCTGATCGATCTAAAACTGAAAATACTCGAGTTTCTTATCCATTGAATTATATTGAGAACTCAGTATTTTGGAAGGGAAAACCATCTATATCTGGACATCCTAAAAATATTATTTTTCTGACCTGTGATGCATATGGTGTCTTACCGCCTGTATCAAAACTATCCCCGGAACAAGCCATGTATCATTTTATTAGTGGATATACTGCAAAAGTAGCAGGCACTGAGAGGGGAATTACCGAACCGGTTGCCACTTTTTCACCATGTTTCGGAGGCCCCTTTCTTACACTTCACCCATTGAAATATGCTGAGCTTCTTCGTGAGAAGATGAAAAAATATAACGTACCATGTTATTTGGTAAATACAGGGTGGGTCGGTGCTGGCGCCAATTCAGGTGCGAAAAGAATCAGTCTACCTTTAACCAGAAAAATCATTCACAGCATTCTTGACGGGAACATTCTATCAGCTCAATTCGTTAATGATCATTACTTTGGAATTCAAGTACCCACTGAATTAAATGATATTGGGAAAAATATGCTTTTACCAACTCTTGCTTGGAAAAATTTAAAAGAATATCACCAAACAGCAAAAAACCTTGTTAATAAATTTCAGAAAAACTTTGCTCAATATGAGATTACCGATTCTGATATTATTAATGCTGGACCCAAACACAACCAATAAAAGAAAGGAAATATTATGGTAGTTGAGTTCACCGCACGTCATTTTCGCGCACCGGCCAACCTGAAAACTTATGCGGAAACGGAAGTTCAACGAATTCATAAAGTATTTGATCGCATTATTCAATGCCAAATCATTTTACTTCATGAAAATAATAAATACACTACAGAATTAAATCTTTCTTTGCCTTCACGTAAGCTCCATGTGAGAGAATCTACCGATAATGTAACAAAATCTATTGATAGGGCAGTGGATAAAATGATTTTAAGAGTAAAAAAAGTAAAAGATAAAATGATTGTTCATTAAGATTCTTAATATTTTTCATTTTCAATTATAAATAATTAAAGAGGGGTTTGGAGGGCATTTATCAGAAAAAGTAAATTCCTCTCTTTCACTAATCAGGAATAACAAAAATTCATGAACAATTATTCATTTACTTCTGAATCTGTTACGGAAGGCCATCCGGATAAAGTCTGCGATTGTATTTCCGATGCCATATTGGACAATTTAATTGGCCAGGACCCTAATTCAAGAGTTGCCTGTGAAACACTGGCAACCACAAACCTGATAGTTGTATCCGGTGAAGTTACTACACGTGGATTTGTCGAGGTTGAACGAATCGTAAAAGATGTCCTAACCGAAATAGGCTATGTTGAAGAAGTGCTTGGAATGGATAATGAAACGGTCAAAGTGATTTCCAGTCTGGATCCACAAAGCCCGGAAATTGCACAGGGCGTAAATGAATCCGATGGACATGAACAGGGAGCCGGGGACCAGGGATTAATGTTCGGTTTTGCTTGCAAAGAAACTCCTGAATTGATGCCATTACCAATCCATTTATCTCATCGTTTGACAGAGCGGTTAGCAAAACTTCGAAAAGATGGTACACTGCCTTGGCTGGGACCGGACGGGAAATCCCAAGTGAGTGTAGCGTATGAGGATGGTGTTCCGACCAATATTTCGAAAGTAGTGATTGCCACGCAACATGATGACATGGTTAGTCTTTATGGAACAGAAGATGCCGAACATTCGTTCGTTGAATCTGAGGTAATAAGACATATTATTAAACCGGTTCTTGATGAAAATGGTATTCGGTATAATAATGATTTTATTGTGAATGGAACAGGCCGTTTCGTTTACGGTGGACCTGCTGCCGACACCGGGTTAACCGGTCGAAAAATAATCGTGGATACTTATGGTGGATATGCACCCCATGGTGGTGGTGCTTTTTCCGGTAAAGACCCATCCAAGGTAGATCGGTCTGCGGCATACATGGCACGGTATATCGCAAAAAATATTGTTGCAGCAGAATTAGCAGAAAAATGCGAGGTTCAATTATCCTACAGTATCGGTGTGGCTGATCCAACGTCGTTTTATATCAAAACATTTGGAACTGGAAAAATAAGCGATGATATATTAACAGAAAAGGCAAGGGAATTATTTCCTCTAAAACCCGGTGCTATTATTGCTCATTTGGATTTAAAAAAACCCAAGTACTTCCAAACAGCTGCCTATGGACATTTCGGTCGAGAAAGGGATGGATTCACTTGGGAAAAAACGGATATGGTGCAGGAATTGCATAACATTATTTAAAAATATGGAGAAATTGTGAGTAACAATATTTGTGAAAATTTACCCTATAAAATAGCAGACATCTCTCTGGCAGATTCAGGTAAAAAAGCCATTTCTATATCAGAAAAAGAAATGCCTGGACTGGTGGTTTCCAGTGAAAAATATGGAAAAGACAAACCGCTGGTCGGATTAAAATTGACCGGTTCATTGCATATGACCATTGAAACTGCTGTTCTGATTAAAAGTTTGAAGAAACTTGGAGCTGAAATACGTTGGGCTTCCTGTAATATTTTTTCGACTCAAGACCATGCAGCTGCTGCAATAGCAGATAGTGGGATACCTGTATTTGCATGGAAAGGTGAAACATTAGAAGAGTATTGGTGGTGCACCCTTCAGGCACTGACCTTCCCCGACGAAAGCGGACCTAATCTAATCGTAGATGATGGCGGTGACGCAACTTTGTTAATTCATAAGGGGTTTGAGTTGGAGAATTATTTTTCCGAACATGGAAAAACACCTTCAATTACTACAGATGTTGAAGAAGAAATCGTTATTGAAGAACTTCTAAGAACTGTTTTGGAAAAAGATGCTCAACATTGGCATCATGTTGTTGATAATATGATTGGCGTTTCTGAAGAAACAACAACAGGTGTTCATCGACTGGAGCAAATGGAAAGAGATGGAACACTTTTATTTCCAGCCTATAACGTTAATGACTCAGTTACCAAATCAAAGTTTGATAATATTTATGGTTGTCGCGAATCTTTAGCTGATGGAATTAAGCGGGCAACGGATGTGATGATTGCAGGAAAAGTAGTGATGGTGTGCGGATACGGTGACGTTGGAAAAGGATGTGCACAATCCATGAGAGGGTTTGGTGCTCGGGTTCTGATTTCTGAAATTGATCCTATCTGCGCCTTGCAGGCTGCCATGGAAGGGTATGAAGTAAAAACAGTTGATCAAGCACTTTCAGAAGTTGACATTTTTGTTACAGCAACTGGAAATAGAGACATCATAACTTTTGAGCACATGAAAGGAATGAAGGATCAGGCAATCGTCTGCAATATTGGACACTTTGATAATGAAATACAAATGAATCTACTCAATGGTGATCCATCAGTTAAAAAGGAAAATATTAGGCCTCAAGTGGATCGGTATACATTTGAAGATCATCATCAAATATTTATATTAGCAGAAGGAAGGCTGGTCAATCTTGGATGTGCAACAGGCCATGCCAGTTTTGTTATGTCTAATTCATTCACTAACCAGATGATGGCTCAAATTGCATTAGCCAGGGAAAGACCCAAAACAAGTGTATTGTTACTCCCAAAAAAATTAGATGAAGAAGTCGCCCGTTTACATTTGGATAAATTGGGTGTTACATTAACTGAACTATCTGATGAGCAGGCAGCTTATATTGGAGTTGATAAAAATGGTCCTTTTAAAAAGAAAGAGTATCGTTATTGATTCATCTTTTCTTATTTTACCACTGATATGATAAAAAATCCACATTGAAAGATGTGGATTTTTTTATGGTTTGAAAGCTTAAAAAGAATGAATTTCCCAATCACTTATGATAAACATTCGATATCCGAGGTCTATGTTTAACAGATTTAAGAAATATATTTATTTTACAAGTATCTCTGTATGCTTGCTGGCGATATACGCCTGCGATTTTACCAGTCCGTCTAATTTTGAAATGCCCACGTGGTATATTGATTTAAAATTCCCTTTGGTACAAGAAAGATATGGCTTGGATGGAATAGTAGATGATTCACTGATAGTCTCCATATCCGGTTCGGATGGTATGCAGCTTGTTTTTGAAGATTCCATTCCCAGAACGTCCATCGATCCTGCCAATTTAGAGGTTAATGTTGGATCCAATATTTCTTATCAGGGAACACCAACTCAATCACCCAATCTCACGATTGTAGTTGATACTGTGATCAATGTGACCATTCCTTTTACTCCGGGAGTTCTCACAGATATTAATGGAATACCTTTTTCGGTTCCTCCAACGATCGACCAGTCTATTCTGGCTTCGACATGGAATAGTATTGCTACTGCATTTGACACAACATTTCCAGCCATCCAGATTGATCTTCCGACAGTTGACCAAAATACCCTCCCTGAATTCATTACTGAAATTTCTGGTGTCATGATCCAGCCTGATGGGAATACTGACAGCAGTTTTTTCTATTCTTCCATTAAAAATAACGGTATGCTGACCGATGTGATAAATGCTCAATTTTCCATGTATACTGGTTCTAGCATTTCCCCGGATGTTTTGGCCGATCACTTACAACCGTTTGTTGTTAAAGATGAAACATTTGCCGAAAAGACGCCTCTCGGTGACTCACTGTTAACGAACTCTATTCGAATGTTGTTTAATTTTGATGTGGCTGCTTATCCAAATAATGTGGATACTCTAATAGTAAATGCCGGTGATTCTGTACAGGTAAATTTTTCAATTCGAATTCGAATCGCAAGCGTGGATCGGGCGGTGGTTCAAATTGCTCAATATGATGTGCCGATTCAGTTGGACCCGGTTGAATTTCCTTCTACGGTAGAAATCTATTCGGGAGTTTTTAAAACAGGAACCGGGTTTGGTATTAACGAGATTGCCATTTCTAATTTGAAAAGTACATATCCGTTTTATATGGATTTCGGTATGAATTTCAGAAACTTTATACCTCCCTCTGGAAGTGATTCTGTGAAAATTGATACAGCATTGTATATTGACTATTCTGCATACAATAAAACATTTTTCATTGATGGATATACTTTTTCCAATCCATTGGGAGCAGATAGTGCTCTGTCTAAGTTGGTTATTGGTTTATCTGCGAGATTTAGGCAGCAGACTGCACTGATTCCACTGGATGGATCTGAACTGGGAAATTTTACCATTGATGT
>CAYXMX010000003.1:50916-63045 GCA_964466265.1 uncultured bacterium
ATGGATCCCATGACTTTTATTTCGGTTACCAACACACCTATCAAAGAATTTGCTCATGACCTGAGAAATAAAATCAGGTCTTCACTGGTGTTTGCTCAAATTACTTCTACTGTTACCAACCTAATCCCCATATCAGGAGAAATATCCATTCTTCTTTCAAATAAAACACTCTTTCCATTGGATACAACTAAGGAAATGCTAAGCATTTTCAGAGATTCACTAGCTGCACAAGATCCTTCTTGGTCGTTGACAGACAGTATTTATATTTTGAACAAATGTTCACAGTTAAATCCAGATTCTTCAGCGGACAATCTTTACATTTTTAATGTACTGAACGATTTTTCAAGTTGTATAGATGGAGTCATTTATTTGGTAAAATACAATGCTTTGGGAAAAGATACTGTTATTTCATATGTGGATACACTGTTAAAAGTTATTCTGCCGGATCCGGCAGAGTATTACAGCGATACATCTTCGGTCGGCCATCCCGGACAGGTCAAGGCCCCCGGAGTCATTTCCTATGCTAGTGAAATTGATACAAACAGATTATTTTTATTAACCGATTATGGTGATCATTATACCGCACCGCGGTTTCATTTAAATGGGACAAATGGTGAATCTGTCTTCTTTACTGTAAAGGATTATATAGATGTTAAAACATTTCTTGTTTTGCGATTAACCAATACAGGAATGTTTCAAACAGCACCAGATGAAATTGTAATACTCTATCCCAATGGGGGTGAAACATTTGTATCTGGACAAGATTATATTATCAAATGGAAAACGTATGGTGCAGCGTCTACGGTTGATGTCGATTATGCCATCGGCGCCAATCCGTCAGAAAGTGACTGGGTAAACATTGCATCTGAAATTTCTAACGATGATTCATTACTTTGGATACCTATTGTTGTGTCAGATAGTGTTCGTTTACGAATTCGGGATCCCAATTCTTTTGATACACAGACAGAGAATTATTTGACAGAAGATAAAAGTGGTTGGTATTTTTCAGTGACAGGGGGTCGTGTTACCAAAGTTTCTGGTAAAGATACCCACTATCAACTGTCCAATAAAGGTGAAAAATGAAAATAAATAGTCAAAGGATCATGATTTGTCTTTTATTGGCTGGGCTCACCTTTGGTCAATCCAAAAGAGATCCTCGATCAGTCTCGTTGGCCGGCGCATATTCAACTATCGCTGACGGTATATTTGCCGTTGGATATAATCCTGCCATGCTGGCTTACCAGCAAGATAAACCATTTATGATACAGTTATTTGGAGTGGATTTTGGGATAGTGGGAAATTGGCTATCTTTATCTAATTTGAATGCCATTAGTGGCGATACCTTGTTCGCTTTAGGCCAGAAACCTGGAAATCCAAAATTCGATAATAAAACCCGGTTATTAAACGAATTAGAAGATACTGGTGGACTGACTTATTTCCAAGATTTGCACATTCCGCTTCCCATGCTGAATTATTCATCTGGAAATATGGCATTAACGAGTAATACAATTATATTATCAAACTACAGTTTACCTTACGGATTATTAGAATTAGGGTTAAGTGGAAATGCACATAATCCGGATGTTGATATGACTTTAAATTATGAAATTATGGGTGTGACAGAATATGGTTTCTCCTTTGCTGTGCCATATAATCAATTTGCACTTGGGATAACGCTAAAATATTTACAGGGGTTATTCTTTATGGGGATTGATCCGGATTCCAGTCATGCTAACTTAGTAACAACCAATGATGCCCTGTATGGCGGTGGTGTTTATTACCTTCGTCAGGGAATCGGAGGATCAGGTATTGGTGTAGACATTGGGTTAGTATCACAAAATATAAATGGTTGGCGGTTTGGTGTTTCTCTGATTAACGCCGTTGGTTCAATTACATGGAATAAAGATAATTTAACCAAGGATATATTAGATGGAGCAGATAATATTTATGGGAATAAGGATGACCTGTTTCACTTTACGTGGGGAGGGCAGCCTTTGAATGATAGTGTCGCCGTTCGATACGTCTACACGATTGATTCTTTAAATGCAGGAACGATTGGCAATGAGAATCTATTTTCCAATAATAGTCCTAAAGACCAAATTGTGCCTGTTCCTCTGGATAAAAATGGAAATTTACCAGCATTCAAAATGGATTATCCGGCCATTTTCAGGTTGGGGATGTCTTACACTGGGGATGGGATGTTGTTCTCATCTGATCTTTGGACAGGATTCACTGATAATTTATTTTCCCATAAGGGTTGGCGATGGTCTGCCGGCGTAGAAATAACCAAGTTTGAATCAGTGCCACTTCGTCTTGGTTACGCATGGGGCGGGAGTAGTTTTCAAGAATTAGCGCTGGGATTAGGATTCCATAAAGGACCGGTCATATTTGATTTTGGTTTTGGTTTCCGAAATGGAATATGGATACATTCAATGAAAGGGATCAATTTATCAACCCAACTATCCATTACCAGTTTTAAAAGTAGAAAGTCTAAACCAAAACCAGAAGAATCCAAACCAGCACCTATACCTAATGATAATAATGGAAATGAAGGTGAAACAAATCAGGATAGTTCTAGATCAGAAACAACCGATCAAGAGTCAACCCAAAATTCACTTTCGGACACTGAAGAGTAGCAATAATCCTCCTGATATAAAAACCACATTCCCCAGCCATGCAGAGTATAATGGTTCCAATACACCGCTGATTCCAAGTGATTGTCCGAATTTAATGAAAGCATAGTAGGAAAAAATAACCAGAAAACTGGCACCACCACCAAATGCCAGACCTCCTTTTGGACGAACTACGACCAGTGGGATGCCAAATAATACGACAATTAAATTAGTAAATGCGAAAGCAATTTTAAATTGCCTCTGAACTTTCCACCTTGTTGCATCAACGCCATTTTCTTCCAGATAGTGAATTCTTTCTTCCAATTCATAATAATTTAACTGATCAGGTGTTTTATTTCCGTTGGTAATATCTTCAGGAGTAAGAAATATATTTAGCAACGTATCCCTATTAGAAATGATAACATCTGTTTCATTCCCGGTCTTATCAAATGTTCTGATTGAAAAATTTGATGCTGCCCATTGGCTCAGTGTGTCAATCCACACTATCTTCTTTGCATCAATCCTTTTTGCAATAGAACTATCTGCAAATACAATAACGGTTACACCTTCAGCTTTACGACTGTGGAGTTGATATTTTCTTAATGCGATATGATTGGTTTCTTGTTTTTGAAAGAAAAGGTTTTTTAGGGTTTCTTTACTTCGTCGTCTAGGCTTTTTCTTCATGTATTCTTTTTCAATGTTTCCCCGTTCTGACATACCCCAAGTCACATATTTATTATCAAATTCAAAGGAAATTAAACTGACTAGAATACTGAATAATATTAAGGTAGTTGATAAACGATAAAGACTAATACCCGCTGATTTCATGGCTGTCCATTCATTTCGTTTAGTCATTAAACCGAAGCTGAAAACAGTAGAAATCATCATGGACATTGGTAATGTAATATTAATGAAATAAGGAATGCTGTAACCATAATATTTCAAAACTATATGCCAAGGCATATTGTTGTCGATATACCGATCAAGGTTTTCAATCAAATCAACTATGATGAATACGCATAAAAAGCCCACAAGCGAAATGATCAGGATCGTTATAAATTGCTGCAATAGGTATGTGTCTAGTTTTTTAAACATATAATGTCTGAATTTACTATAATAATCAATAAAACTGATCGTTGCAAAGAGACAGTCTGACAAGTAATTTCACTGTCTTATGTTACACAAAATATAATTGATGCAAAGGCGAAGGACGAATGGATATTGAACCAACGATTTGGCAAATTATTGAGAGATGGACATTAGACTTTTCAAATTTTATGTGGGGAACACCGTTGGTTATTCTCCTGGTGGGCGGTGGTTTATATTTTACCCTTTATAGTCGTTTTATTCCATTCCGCCACTTAGGTCACTCTTTACAGATTTTGTGCGGAAAATATGATCATCCGGATGATCCTGGACAAATTTCCCATTTTCAGGCTCTATCCAGTGCATTAGCCAGTACAGTTGGAATGGGAAATATCGGTGGAGTTGCATTGGCGATTCATACAGGGGGTCCCGGTGCTTTATTTTGGATGTGGGTAAGTGCTATTGTTGGAATGGCCACTAAATATTTTACTTGTACACTGGCGATCATGTATCGAGGAAAAGACGATTTAGGAGAGATTCAAGGTGGTCCTATGTATGTAGTGGAAGAGGGGCTGGGAAAAAAATTCAAACCCTTGGCGATTATGTTCAGTGTTGCTGGTTTGGTTGGCTGCCTGGTTCTTTTTCAGGCTAATCAATTATCACAAATTGTTCGTGACTTGATATTTGTTCCCAACAACGTTTTTTCAGGACGCCAATTAGTTGGAGACATGACTACTGGAATTATTGTAGCCATCATTGTTTCAATGGTTATATTTGGTGGCATACGCCGGATTGGCCTCGTTGCTTCCAGAATGGTACCGTTTATGGTTGCATTATATATCATGGCAGCTATTCTAATTCTATTTAAACATTTAGGTGATATACCGAATGTTTTTCTTTCTATTATAGATGATGCTTTTACAGGTGATGCTGTTTTAGGGGGTTCCCTTGGATCCATTATTATTATTGGAATTAAAAGAGCGGCATTTTCCAATGAGGCTGGAATTGGAACTGAATCCATGGCTCATGGAGCTGCCAAGACACAGGAACCGGTCAGAGAAGGATTAGTGGCGATGCTGGGGCCTTTTATTGATACAATCATTGTTTGCTCGATTACCGGCTTTGTTATTTTGCTTTCCGGAGTGCATTCTTCAGGAGCTAACGGAGTTACGCTAACGGCCATGGCTTTTGAAGAAGAATTGGGATTTGTTGGACAAGTATTATTGGTAATTGCTGCACTGAGTTTTAGCTTATCTACCATGTTTGGTTATTCCTATTATGGACGCAAATGCACCAGTTATCTTTTTGGGACTAAATGGAAGACTACTTACAATTGGTTTTATGTGGTGAGCATCATTTTAGCCTCTATCGTTTCCATCGATATTGCCATTAATATTATAGACGGTATGTTTGCACTGATGGCCATACCGACAATGATATCCACTATTTTACTTTCCAAAAAAGTGATGGTTGAAACTCGTCGCTATTTCGCTGCGTTATAAATGAGATTGCCTGTGATGATTTTACCCTCAAAATGAATAAGAAAAAGAACAGTTCTAACATGAAAAAAGAAAATATTTCTAGAGGATATCTTCTGACTGAACAGCCGAATTCAAATACAAAAAATATTGATAATAAATCGATTAATAATATTTTAAATATCATTAATCAGGAAGACCAGAAAATAGCTAATAAAGTAAGAGATGCGATCCCACAAATTGAGCGTGTTGTGGAAATAACAACGAAAGCTATAAAAAATGGTCATCGAATAATTTATCTTGGTGCCGGGACTTCCGGACGGCTAGGCGTATTGGATGCTTCGGAAATGCCCCCAACATTTTCTGCACCAATAGAATGGTTTAATGGAATTATTGCCGGTGGAGATGCCGCATTGCGAAGTTCCATTGAGGGCGCTGAGGACCGGCCGGAAAACGCGATTAAAGATTTAAAAAAATTCGGGATAGAATCAGGTGATGTCCTTATCGGTATCAGCACCAGTGGGGCCGCTGCTTATGTTCAGGCTGCTATTAATTATAGTATTAAAAAGGGGTGTAAAACAGTGTACTTGGTCTGTACTCCAAAACCGTATTTAATAGCCAATGCCGACGTCATAGTGAAGATTGAAACTGGACCTGAAGTCATTACAGGTTCCACCCGAATGAAAGCCGGAACTGCTACAAAACTAGTTCTGAATATGATTTCGACCACTACCATGATTCAATTAGGGAAAGTGTACGGAAACCTGATGGTGGACTTAATGGCTGTAAACGAAAAACTGATTGATCGTGGCTCCAGGATTATCAAACAATTAACTGGTTTGAATTATCATGATTCTCATCAAGCTCTTCAAAATGCGAATAAATCAGTTAAAAAAGCAGTAGTTATGATTAAGAAACAATGTTCTTTATCCAAAGCGGAATTCTTATTAAAAAATAACGATGGTTCATTACGTAAGGCTCTGGATAATACAGAAGAAAAAGTCACTTAAGTTGAATTATTGAAGCCCCTCACAACCATTGGCGTTTTATTACTTGCATTCGGTATCTTCACTTTATACATTAGAATTATAGCCTATAAATATCGTCATAACAAAGATAAGCGCTCTCTTGATATTGGCAGGAGTCGAATAACTTCAGGATGGAATATTTATAGGATTCTTTCAATAATTCTCATTTTAATTGCTCTGGGGATACTGTTTTTTTCAGACAAATAATCCAATTTTCTTATTCATTTGTGTGATGCAAAGCACACCATGTATTGAAATATATCATTAGCTTGATTTATAATTAGAATCAAATGGGAATTGAAAACCTGTTTTCGTTAGTAATCAAATAACTAAAGAGGTTCCAAATGAAAATCTACAAACAACATCTTAAAATATTTATTTCAATTATTGTTTTTATAGTCTTTAGTTCATCGATCTATGGACTGGAAATTTCAAAAAAGAATTCAACTGAAATTTCTTCATCTGCCTTTCAAACAGATGAAAATATAATGGTGAATCCTGCTATGATACAGCATCTGCGATTATTAAAGCAGAAACAATCTCAAACAATCGATAAAGCAGAGAGTAAAAATTCTGTATTCCCAACCGAATTTGAACGACCTGATCGTCATAGCTGGCTACCAACTAACTCACCGTCATTTCTAAAGGACCTTAGAAATCCCATTAAACCTAACTCTGGTCAGAGTTCCAGAAATATCATTGAAATATTATTTAATGGATCTGCCGATACATCTTACACGATTGGTGACTCCTTAATAATTACAATCACATTTTCAGATGGAGAGGACTCAGCAAGAATTGGTGCCTATCTTGATAACGGGGATGGAGTATTCAGCGATTCTTCTGATATTTGGGGTTTTGATAAAGGAGACCTCATGCTGGTGGATAATGATATAGATGATGAAAACCCTGCTATTGGAATCTATGAAATCTCATTTAGTGTAGATCCATCCATGGGAGGTGAAAATATGATGCCATTTATACTAGAAGGCGCTTCGATATTTTTTACCGCCACTGACGGGGGAGGAACATCCACGTCACACTTATCGATTAACGGAATGGATTCCTTTTATTCAATATCCGGAGCTGTTCTTCCGGCAACTAATAATTATATTGTTATTGCAATTCCGTCTTGGGCAATGGGAATGGATAATAATCAAGGGCCCTCAGAAGTATGGGTTGGCGTAACCGACACCAGTGGATCTTATTCTATCCATTTACAAGAACCGGGAGAATATATTTTAATGGCAACTGATTTATTCGATGTAACAAATCCACAATTATTTTCAGCATTCTTTTTTCAGATAGTTAATGTTGTGGATACACTTACAGAGGTCAATATTGGTCTGGTAGAGGCCAATTCCTGGGTAGCAGGCCGGATTTTGGATCAAGCGGGATTACCCATGGCCGATATTACCGTTTGGGCAGAGAATGGACCTACCTATACAGAAACAATCACAGATGATGGTGGTTTTTATAATTTAGGTGTGATGACCTGGAATGATCCATTTGGATATGGTATGATGGAAACAATGTGGACAATAAATGTAGACGATAATGATCTTTGGCCTGACTATATGATTCCTGAGGATAGAAATGTATTTGTGAATGTGGGGGAAGCAACCAATATTCCTGAAGTTACGCACTTTACTCTTTATGCCAACGATACCAATATTACAGGGACCATTGAATTCCCACCAGACATGGATATAGGTTGTTTTGGAATATTTACCTATCATCCTGGAGGACAAGTCATGAATTGGATCTATTTTTGTGATGATGGAATCATATCCCCTATGAATTATACACTTCCAGTTTCTTCCTTTTTGGACGATCTTGGAAACTATTGGGTTGGACTATGGATGGATATGGGTCCTGAAAATTTAATCAGTGTTCCAAATGGTTATCAGACATTTTCCGGAGCGACCGACATTAGTTTTGAATTAGTGATGGCAAACGCCTCGTTAGAAGGGCAGGTATATTCATCGTGGGATCAAATGCCGATTGATTATGCTTGGGTATCAGTATATAATGATTCTGTTGAGTTTGGAACTCATACAGGAATGGAGGGATATTTCAGTATACCCGTTCTTGGAGATATGTGGTATAACCTTGATGTCTATGTAGAGGGATTTGAGCCATTTTATATGGATTCAATTTACATTGGTATTGATGAAAACCTTTGGTTGGATATTCCATTGGATAATGGAGGTAGTAATTTTTCAGGTCCTGAATTATATGTAGTTGAAGATGTCCCCAATGATCAGGGGAACCGAGTTAGACTCCAATGGACAGCTGGTAACCCAGGATGGTGGGATTACTTTACTGGTTACAGTGTCTGGCGTCATGTGTCGGGTACGGATCAACCGCTTTGGGATTTTATCCGAACGGTTCCTTGGCACGGATACGGAGATTATAGCACAATTGTACCGACGCTTGGAAATGCTACTCCAATGGACACAACTTGGTCAATATTCATTGTAACAGCTCACACAGAAGATCCAAATTTCTTTTTGGATTCAAATCCAATGCTTGGTTTTTCAGTAGATAATCTTCATCCGTCTCCTCCCCTCGGGTTACAGGCATCTTTAGGAGATGAAAATAATCAGGTTGAATTATCCTGGAGACCCGTCCATGTTCCGGATTTTGATTATTTTACTATTTACAGAGGATTAGAACCAGGCTTTATTACTGAGGAAGCCTATGATTATACCATTGATACACTCTATATTGATTCAGACGTAAGTACCAGTGAAACTTTTTACTATAGAGTGAGTGCAATGGATTTCAATGGAAATGAAAGTGTCCCTTCTAACGAAGTGAGCGCATCACTTTTAGGAACAGGATCTGAAGTCTTCATTCCTCAACAGTTTGATCTGGCACAGAATTATCCTAATCCCTTTAACCCGGTCACAACCATTTCCTATGATCTACCTCAAGCTTCAAAAGTAACACTCATCATATATGACATTTTAGGGAATCAAATTAGCATCCTTGTTAACGATGTATTACCCGCAGGGCGATATCTACAAAAACTTGATGCTTCTGATTTTTCCAGCGGTATTTATTTTTATAGAATTGAAGCAGAAGGGTGTGGACAAACAAGAAAAATGATGATTTTGAAATAGTATCTTTCTGATTATGAAAAAAGCCTTTCAAAAGAGTTGACTCTTTGAAAGGCTTTTTTAGTTATTATATAGACAAAATATTAATCGTATCTTTAAAATTCGATACAATGTTTAACCTAAATTGTGTGGCTTATTAGACTCCACAGGAATAGGAACCGGAAATGACCGAAACACAAAAAAAACTAATAAATAAAGATGATAAAGAAAATCTCATGGCATGTGTCAATGCAATGGGTGGAAAAAATTATTTCCTTCAATTGCTGGAAGCAATCCGACAAACCCGGCCTCACCCATTAATGGCAAAAAGACCTGTATTTTCTTTCTCAAAAGGAACCGTAAAATGGAATAAAGTGATTTATAAAGATAAAGTTCAATTATTATTAAAAATGATTAATGATAACCGGGTGGATGGTAATCTGATTCCCACGAAAGGGGAAAAGGGATATAAAGCAAAGATGAACCTTCTACGAACCCTCGGCCCTATGGAGTTCGAAGTCCGGCCTAAGAATAATAAAGATGGCGATGGCTTCAAGATCCATGCATTTGATACGGTATCCCCAAAGACAACAAAACTCAATTATTTATTTAATGCTGTATTTTTTTTACCGATTCATTTTGTAAAAAAATCTCTGCTAACCAAAAAATTTACTGATAATGCACGGCTTCAAAAGGAAACAAGAAAAATTAAAGAATAGTTTTTCTTATTTTACTCAAAGTAAAATTTATGAGCGGCCGCTTGGTTCTATTCCATATTTTTCACGTCTTTTAGATGATGCCCGTTTTCTTGGGTCTAACTCCATTTTTC
Organism: uncultured bacterium; assembly: GCA_964466265.1. Lineage (GTDB taxonomy): Bacteria > Fidelibacterota > Marinisomatia > Marinisomatales > TCS55 > JADFRD01. The sequence goes on from CAYXMX010000003.1 coordinate 61,054, forward strand.
TCAACCGAATACTTTTTGGAGTGACTTCTACTAACTCATCTTCAGCAATAAATTCGATTGATTGGTCCAGCGACAGGTTGCGGTATGGCCGAAGTGTAACTGTAAAATCCGATGTAGAGCTGCGCATATTGGTCAATTTCTTTTCTCGTGTAATATTGACATCCAAATCTCCGGATCTATTTCTTTCTCCAATAATCATTCCCATATAAACATCTGTTCCAACAGCTACAAAGAGTTCGCCTCGATCCACCATTCCCAGACTGGCATAGGTAGTTACCTTGCCCGCTCGATCAGAAACCAGCGCACCACTTTTTCGTTGAGGAATAGGACCAAACCATGGCTCGAATCCGTTGAATAATTTATTCATGATCCCGGCACCTTGGGTGTCTGTAAGAAACTGACTTCTGAATCCGATCAATCCACGGGAAGGAATAATAAATTCCAAATTTACTCGCCCGTGGCCATGATTTTGGAGATTAGTCATCCTACCTTTTCGAACAGAAAGCTTTTCAGTGACAACTCCCACCTTATCTTCAGGAATATCCAAAAACACTTTCTCCATGGGTTCCATGATTTTTCCATTTTCCTCATGGGTAATTACCTGAGGCTTTGAAACCATAAATTCATACCCTTCACGTCTCATGGTCTCGATCAAAACAGCCATTTGAAGTTCACCTCGACCACATACTTCAAAAACGTCCGGACGTTCTGTCAGAATTACTTTTAAAGATACATTTCCCAGAGTTTCTTTTTGTAACCTTTCTCTAATATGCCGAGATGTTAAGAATTTACCATCTTTTCCTGCCATAGGCCCATTATTGACATAATACAGCATGGATACTGTCGGTTTATCTATTGAAATTCGGGGAAGCGGAATTGGGTCTGTATTCGAGGAAATTGTATCTCCAATAGTAATTCCTTCAATTCCTGCAATAGCAATAATATCTCCTGCTTCTAATGTATCGATTGGAACTTTATGCAATCCTTTGAATGTGTAGCAGGCGGAAAATTTTTGTCCGCTCTTGATTCCATCTGCACCGCATAAACTATACATTTTATTCATTTGCAGTTTTCCGTTATTGAGCCGACCAACGGCAATCTGTCCGACATAAGGATCGTACTCGAGATTAGTAACCAAGAATTGAGGGATATGATCATCACTTACATTTGGTCCGGGAATATGAGATACAATGGTTTCGAACAATGGAATTAAATTTTCGGAAGAGTCTCCTAATTCACGATGAGAGATACCCGCTTTTGCATTCGTGTACAAGATGGGAAATTCGATTTGATCATCATCCGCATCCAAATCAATGAAAAGGTTGTATACTTCATCAATGACTTCATTAATGCGGGCATCACTTCGATCAATTTTATTTATAACCAAAATAATAGGTAATGATTTCTCTAATGCTTTTTTTAAAACAAATCGAGTTTGAGGAAGAGGACCCTCACTGGCATCTACCAAAAGCAACGCACCATCGACAAGATTAAGACTGCGCTCAACTTCTCCACCAAAGTCAGCATGACCTGGTGTGTCAATGATATTAATTTTGACACCTTGAAAATGAATAGCTGTATTTTTTGCTGTAATGGTGATTCCACGCTCTTTCTCCAGAGCCATGGAGTCCATGACCCTCTCTTCAACTTCCTGACGTTCGTGAAAAGTGCCACTCTGCTTTAGCAGTCCATCCACTAAAGTTGTTTTACCATGATCAACATGGGCAATGATTGCGATATTTCTAAAATTTTGTTTTCTCATTAAATTAAATTTTCAGTTATGAATCATAAATTGGGAAAATTTTGCCCGGGAATTTCCAACATATTCATGGATATATGAATGGTATTATATTATATAAAGTATAATATCATAAATGCTTATCTCATCATATTTAAAAATACGATCATGAGGTTTTTGGCAATTAAAAGTATAATAATTATTAGGACTGCTCATAGTCTATTTATAGTGAAGGATAACATATTCCTATGTTT